>NZ_CAXBDC010000016.1:0-54248 GCF_963974195.1 uncultured Nisaea sp. | reverse complement strand
CGCCATGGTTAATTCCCGTGAATACTAAGACAAGTTGTATGCGTTCAACAATCCGAATGATTATCGAACCCAGAAAAACACGGAACTTGTTAATTCTTGTTTAACGACCAATGCTCCGAAAACGTTTAAAACCCGCAAATGCAACTAACCGCATGAAATTTCTGTTTATTTCAATCCTGAAGGGCAATCGGTTCTGCGGATGGCTTGCCAAGGATCATATCCGCGGCCTTCTCACCGATCATCATGGTCGATGCGTTCAGGTTAGCCGAGGGCATGGTGGGCATGATCGAGGCGTCGACAACCCTGAGGCCTTCCAGTCCCCTAACCTTTAGCTGATCGTCAACCACCGCTGTCTTATCGCTGTCCGGCCCCATCCGGCACGTGCCCATAAGATGGAACGTCGTGGTGCCGCGCTCACGGGCCGCTGCCAGCAGCTCGTCATCGCTCTGCACGCCCGGGCCGGGATAAAGCTCGCCGTCGAAATAAGGCTTCAGCGGTTCGGTCTGCAACAGGCGCCGGGCGAGTTTCATGCCCGAAAGCAACACCTGCCGATCCGTCTCGTCCGCCAGGTAATTCGGCTGGATCGCCGGTGCCTCGAATGGGTCGGCATTGCGGGCGCGGATATAGCCGATACTCTCCGGCCGTTGCTGCCAGGAAGCGATGGTCATGCCCGGCAGGTCGTCCAGCTTGGACTGTACGCCCTGCTTGTAGCTGGCCGGCGTGAAGGTGAATTGCAGATCACTGTTCCGGGCCGTCTCGTTGGAGTGCCAGAAGCAATAGACCAGTGTCGGGCTGAGGCCGAGGATGCTTTTCTGTCCGGTGAAATATTTGAAAATTTCGCCCCAGAGCCGCGGCCCGCGCGCCAGCTCGTTGATGCTGTTCGAGTTCTTGACCCGGGCGGTGAAACGCGGCGCGTAATGGTCCCGCAAATTCTCTCCGACCCCCGGCAGTGCATGCTGGACATCGATGCCCAGTCCGCGCAGCAGCTCCGGATCGCCAACACCGGAGAGCTGCAGCAGCTGCGGCGAGTTCACCGCGCCGCCGCAAAGGATCACCTCCCGCCGGGCGAAGACATCCGTCACGATCCCGTGCCGGCCGCCTTCGGAATAGCGGATGCCTGTGGCTTTCTTGCCCTCGAACAGGATTTTCGTCGCATGCGCATGGGTCCGCACGGTCAGGTTCTTGCGTTTCATCGCCGGACGCAGATAGCCGCGTGCCGTGCTCATCCGGCGGCGGCCGTAGATCGTCCGCTGGGCGTAGGAAACACCTTCCTGAATCTTGCCGTTGTAATCCTTGTTGTGCGGAATGCCGAGGCTTTCGGCTCCCTTGATGAAGGCATCGCAGAGCGGATGCTGCCAGTCGATATCGGTGACTGCCATGTTCCCCTCGCGGCCCCGGAACGTATCCTCGCCCTCGCCGATGCGATGTTCGGTCCGCTTGAAATAGGGCAGCACGTCGGCATAGCCCCATCCCCGGTTGCCGCGCTGGGCCCAACCGTCGAAATCGAGGCGCTGGCCGCGATTGTAGATATGTCCGTTGATGGAGCTGGAGCCGCCCAGGGTCTTGCCGCGCGGCGCTGCGATGGAGCGGCCGCCGGTCCAGTAGCTTGGTTCGCTCTCGTACAGCCAGTTCACGGACGGGTCGACCAGTGTCTTCATGAAGCCGGCCGGGATATGGATCATCGGATGATAGTCCGGCGGGCCCGCCTCAAGCAGGCACACGGTCACGGACGGGTCCGCACTGAGCCGGTTCGCGAGGATACAACCGGCCGAGCCGGCGCCGACGATCACATAATCAAAGCTGGTCATTGAAGGCGTTTCCAAGGGTGGGGATAGCGTTTCTGAGATTTTGTTTATTAACCCCATCATTGCGCAAGCATGGCCGGTTGCGCAATTTGGTTTCCTCATGGAGCCGAACCGATTAAGAGAAGGCCCGTGTCATCTGGCGGTTTTATGCTGCTCTTCATAAGAAACTCTGGAGGATCAGAGATGAAGCATCTCTTCACGCGCCGCGCCGTGATGGCGGGCCTTACGGCACTCGGCGTCATCGCCGGGACCATCGGAACGGCCGCTGCTGCTGACAAGATCACCGTCGGCGCGCTCCGTTTCACCTCGCATGCAGGCGGCTTCGTCGCCTTCGAGAAGGGGTATTTCGCCGAGCAGGGTCTTGAGGTCGAGTTCAAGTTCTTCCAGGCCGCCCAGCCCATGGCCGTGGCGATCGCCTCCGGCGACGTCGATTTCGGCGTCACCTCGATCACCGGCGGTCTCGTCAACCTCGCCGACAAGGGCGCGGTCAAGGTGATCGGCGGCGTGCTGCAGGAAGAAAAGGGCATCGATGGTTCCGCCATCCTGGTCAGCACCGCTGCTTACGAGGCCGGCCTGACCAGCCCGGACAAGCTCGCGGGCCACAGCCTCGGCATCACCCAGACCGGCTCCTCCTTCCACTACATGGCCTCCCAGGTCGCGGCGAAGGAAGGCTTCGACATCTCGAAGATTTCCCTGAAGCCGCTGCAGAAGGTCGGTGCCATCATCGGCGCCCTGAAATCCAGCCAGATCGATGCCATGATCATCGTCCCGCACATCGCCAAACCGCTGTCGAAAAGCGGCGCCGCGAAGATCATCGGCTGGATCGGCGACTATGACGACTATCAGGTGACCACCGCCTTCACCTCCGCCAAAAACGCCGCCGCGCGTCCGGAGCTGGTGAAGAAATTCGTCGCCGCCTACGCCAGGGGCGCGGCCGATTTCAACGCCGTCATGGTCGACAAGGCCAAGGGCGATCCGGCCATCGAAGAGATGACCAGGCTGATCCACAAATATGTCTATACCAGCCGTCCTTTCGAGAAGGCCGCGCCGTCGATCAAGAATGGCGCCATGCGGCTGCAGCCGGGCCTCAAGCTGAACCTGACCAACGTGAAGAAGCAGCTTGCCTGGTTCCAGAGCGAAGGACTGGTCGGCAAGGACATCTCGATCGACACGCTGGTCGACACGCAATTCGTCGAAACCTACTGATCCGACGCGCCCGGCTCTCCGGAGCCGGGCGCGAACGGGCGCCGCGAGCAGCCATGCAACTGACACTGAACGGCATCAGCCACCGCTATGGCGGCATGCCGGTTCTGAGCGATATCACCCTCGACATCCCCGCCGGCGAGATCGTCTGTATCGTCGGCCCGTCAGGCTGCGGGAAATCGACCCTGCTGCGCCTGATCGGCGGGCTGGAACGCCCGGATGAAGGTGCCGTTCTCGAGCATGGCGCCCCACCGGACGACAGCCTCAATCCACTGACCTATATCTTTCAGGATTTCGCCCTGCTGCCCTGGCGCAGCGTTGCCGGGAACGTCTCTCTGGTGCTGGAAGATCACGGACTCGGCAAGGCGGAGACCGATGCCATCATCGATGATGTGCTGGCCCGCACCAAACTTTCCGATTTCAAGACTGCTCTGCCGCGCCAGCTTTCCGGCGGCATGAAGCAGCGGGTGGCCATCGCCCGCGCCCTCGCCGTCCGCCCCGCCGTCCTGCTGATGGACGAGCCGCTCTCGGCACTGGACAGCCAGACCCGCGAGCTGCTGATGGACGATCTTGTCGGCCTCTGGTCGAAAACGCCCTTCACCGCCGTCTATGTGACCCATAACCTGAACGAGGCCGTCCGCCTCGGGCACAGGATCGTCGTGCTGTCCCGCCGTCCGGGACGTATTCGGGAGGTCGTCTCCATCGACATGCCACTGGCCGAGCGCGCCGCCCGCGTGGGCGAGCTTGCCGCAAAGCAGGAACAGCTCTGGTCCTTGATCCGCGATGAAGCGGCCGCCGCCGACATGGAGCTGATCGATGCCTGAAGCTCCCATGTCGCAACCCGTTCCCTTCCGTGGCGGCGGCTTCAACCCGCGCCCGCGCGCCCTGTTCGGCCTTGCTCTGATGGTGGTCTTGGTTGCCATCTGGGAGATCGGCTGCCGGACCGGGATTATTCATCCGCTGGTTCTGCCCGCACCGAGCGAAGCGGCCACGGCCTTCATGGATCTGCTGGACAGCGGCATGCTGTGGAAGCATCTCGGCGCCTCGCTCTCGCGACTGGTGATCGGCTGGACGGCCGGAACCATTCTCGGCATCGCCGTGGGCTTTGCGATCGGGCTGTTCTCCCTCGCCCGGGCCGGGCTGGTACCGCTGGTCGCCGCGATCTTTCCTATTCCGAAGATCGCGCTACTGCCGCTGTTCATCATCTGGTTCGGCATCGGCGAAGGCTCGAAGGTTGCCACCATCCTGTTCGGCACCTTCTTCCCGACCGTGGTGGCGACCTATGGCGGGGTGGATAACGTAGACCGGGGCCTAATCCGCATGGGCCAGTCCTTCGGCATGTCCTGGTTCTCCATCGTCCGCAAGATCATCCTGCCGGGCGCCCTGCCCGCGATCCTGCCGGGCTTCCGGATCTCCGCCGCCATCGCCATCGTGCTGCTGGTCGCCGCCGAAATGATTGGTGCGGAGTTCGGCGTTGGCGCTTATATCCTGATGGCCGGCAGCCTGATGGCAATGGACCAGCTCATTGCCGGTGTCGCCATCCTTTCGACGATAGGTCTCACCGTCTCCTGGATCATCGGCCGGGCGGAAAAAGCGCTGCTGCGCTGGCGGGTCTAACGTCCTACGGCAATGCTGTTCCGTTCAGACGCCAATCGTAGCTGTCTCCCTCGATCTGCTTGACCTCTGGTAAGGAGGCCGCGAGTTCCCCTTTCGCATAGTCCCGCAGATGCGCGATCACACCTGCATCAGTGCCGCCGAAATCAGCTTCGAACCAGTCGTAGATGCTGGAGACGTAAAGCTTTCCCTCCTCGATCCGGACACCACGCGGATGGTTGATGAAGGCAATCGCCGCTTCTTCCAGAAATGCTTCCGCATTCCCGGCCGTCATCGCATATGGCTGCAGGTTTGGGCACCCGATGGAGGCGCAGTTCACGACGTAGTGGATACGTGGATCGCGCCAGACCGGACGCAGAATGCGGTGCTCTATATCGTCCAGCGAGAGCGCTTTGCCTTCCACCGTGACCAGCGTCTTTCCCCACGGCCCGTCGGCGAAGAAGCCGGGCGATATGTCGATATCCCGGATAGAGGCGACCGGATAATGCTCCAGCACCACGCGGACAGTCAGTGCGTTGTAGAGATTGACCCAGAACGGAAGCTGCTCTGCTCGGGACAGGGAATGCACGGGGACGGACGCGAGCATATCGATATAGCCATCGAGATTAGCCTTGCCCTCCGGCGTTACGGCCCCATAGGCAACCCGGTTTATGCCGTCGCTTCCCGGCCGGACATATTGCCCGAGGAACCGGTCCCAGGCCGCGTGATCCACGATGATGCCGCTGGCCGGGTCATGCGCCGCCCAGATATCCCAAAGCGCGGCTTTCGGCGCCGCACCAGCCGGCATGCTCCAGGCAACCACAACGACAAGCAGCGCAACAGCCCGCCTCAGAAAACTCATCCCTGCATACTCCGCTCAGCAATTCGGGTCAGCACCGCTGGATTCAGATGCCAATGTGCGTATGGTATTGCCTCGCGGCAATCTCCCGCACCCTCACCTTCCTTCACGTCGCCGTAAGGCGCCCAGCGCGAAGCACGAAAAACGCCAGAACGAGAAGACCATCGCAATGGACCTGATTACCCTTGAAGGCTCCGCTTACGACCTCGGTTACGGGCTTGGACGAAAAGCCGCCAAAGCAATCGCCGAAGCCTCCTTCGCAACACCGCAGTTCCGTGCTCTGGAGCAATGGCTCAGCTCGGAGCGCCTGAAGGGGCTGGAAGCCGCCGCCCGCCATGCCTTCCCCGACTATGTCCGGGAAATCGAAGGCATCGCGGACGGCGCAGGACAGCCTTTCGAGAAGGTTTTCCTCTGGAATTGCCGGGGCGATCTCCGGGATCTGGTGCGCAGTGACGAGGATGCCTGCACCAGCCTGATGCTGCCGGCTGAAGGTGATCGTCCAGCAATGCTCGCCCATAACGAGGACGGCGCACCGGAGCTGGCGGGGCAGGGCTTCATCGCCCACTTCAAGCCAGAAACCGGTCCAGCTTTCTCCGCCTATTGCTACCCCGGCATGCTGCCGGGCCACGCCTTTGGCTGGAACGCGGCAGGCATCGTCCAGACCATCAACAATATCCGCCCGCATGACCTGACAATCGGCATTCCCCGGCATGTCATCACCCGCGCCGTGCTCTCCGCCACGACACTGGAGCAGGTGCTGGAAATCGTCGGGCGCACCGACCGGGCTTCCGGCTTCCATCACAATTTCGCCGACGGCACCGGACGGATGATTTCGGTCGAAGCGCCTGCAAGCGGGATGATCGCACTCGAAGTAACGGCGCCGCACGCTCATACAAATCACCTGATCCGGCCCGCATTCTCCGGCATCGCGCAGACCGTCTCGGACTCCTCCCGCGAACGGCAGGCACGGGCGGACGCAATGCTGCGCACAGGAGAGCGCGATGTTCTGACAATCCTGTTCGACCGCACAGTCCAGGAATTCCCCATTCTGTGCCGGGCTGAACATGATGCGAGCGACAGCTATACGCTGGCGACCTTCTCATGCAGCTTCGGCGCGGACGGCATGGAATGGGCGGTACATCACGGCCCGGACCGGACAGCCGTCGTCACGGGAGCCTCGGCATGACCGGCATACGTCACCTGGGCGAGGATTGATCCGATATGCGCCTCGATAAACCCATCGCTCTGCTCGCCGTCGCGGAAACCATTGTCTGGGCCGGTCTCTATTACATCTTCCCGGCCCTGCTGGTGCATTGGGAAGCCGATCTCGGCTGGTCGAAGACAGAGCTGACCGGCGCCTTCACCGCCTCCATCGCCATGAGCGCGCTCTGCTCTCCCATCGTCGGCAATCTGGTCGACCGGGGGCATGGGGCGGCGGTTCTCAGCGGCGGGACACTGATCGGCGGCATCCTGATCGCCCTGCTCTCCCTGGTGGACAGCCTGCCTGTCTTCTACGCCGTCTGGTGCGGGCTCGGCATGGCCATGTCCGCCTGCCTTTACGAGCCCTGTTTCATGCTGGTCACCCGGACCCGAGGCGTCTCCGCGAAGCGCGGGATTACGCTTATCACGCTGGCGGCCGGGTTTGCCGGCACCGTCTCCTTCCCGAGCGCGCATGCGCTGGTCGCTTATGCTGACTGGCACCTCGCGGTTCAGGTTGCGGGCGCCGCCGTCTGCCTTGTCGCACTGCCGCTGATGATCGCGGGAACACGTGAGCTGGAACGCACCAGAACGACCCATGTGCCCCCGCCAGCAGCGAGCTCCGGCGCACATGCTGCCGTGCAGCCGAAGAAATCGGCGTTCCTCGCCAACCCGACATTCTGGCTGCTCGCCATCGGCTTTTCCCTGATGGCGATTTCCCATGGCGTGGTCATCAACCACCTGCTGCCCTTGCTGAAGGAACGGGGTGTCGACGCCGCCATCGCCGTCGCGGCCGCGTCGATGATCGGCCCGATGCAGGTGCTCGGCCGGGTGGTGATGATGGCGGTCGAGCGCTACATCTCGAACTTCGTTGCCATGTGCTACTGCTTCATCGCCGTCGCCATTGCCTGCGTCCTGCTGATCGGCGCCGGCGCATGGCCGATCCTGCTTGTCGGGTTCGTCTTCCTGCAGGGCAGCGGCTACGGCCTGACCAGCATCATGAAGCCGGTGGTCACCCGCGAGATCATGGGCGAGACGAATTTCGGCTCGATCGCCGGGGCCATGGCCCTGCCCTATCTCGCCTGCTTCGCCGCCGCTCCGTTCCTCGGCTCCCTGTTCTGGGAAATTGGCGGTTACGACTTCGCGCTCGAAGTGGTCGTCGGCACCTCGATCATCGGATTTTTCTGCTACCTGCGGGCGGCCACGCGAGCCGGGAAAACCGCTTGAGTCCCGGTATCGGCAACAGGGGTAACGGCAACGGGACTTGACCTCTCCCGCAGGGGCGATAGAACCGGCGGGACCATCCGCCGAACCGTCTGGAACATGGCCATGGAGACCGGGATTGTGAGACCTATGATCGGAGCCCTTCCGGCCTGGTTCATTCCAGCCGGCCTCGTGGCCTTCGCCTCATCCATGCTCGGCGGCGCGTTTGCCTTCCAGTATATCGGTGGCCTCGCCCCCTGCGTCCTGTGCCTCTACCAGCGCTATCCACATGCGGCGGCAATTGTTCTTGGCCTGCTTGGCCTCGCCCTTGTCCGCCGTGCGCCCGGGGCCACGCGCTGGCTCTGCGTACTGGGCGGGCTGGCCCTGCTCACGAGCGCCGGGATCGGGTTTTTCCATGTCGGCGTCGAGCATCTCTGGTGGGAAGGCACCGCCGAATGCGGTGCGACCTCGATGCCGGACAGTCTGGAAGCGCTGAAGGCGCAGCTCATGAACCAGCCGATCGTCCGCTGTACGGACATCGCCTGGGAAATGTTCGGCATCTCGATGGCCGGATATAATTTCCTGCTCTCCGCCGCCGCGGGCTGCCTTGCCATCCTCCTCAGCCTGCCGCGCCGGGTCTGACAGCATGAACGCGCAGCCTGGGGAACACGCGTCCGACCGCACCTCCTGGCTTGATATCCTGCTGATTTTCCTGAAGCTCGGCTGCACCAGCTTCGGCGGCCCGGTCGCCCATATCGGCTATTTCCGCACCGAATTTGTTGAGCGCCGGAAATGGTTTGACGACGGGACCTATTCGGAACTGGTGGCGCTTTGCCAGTTTCTGCCCGGCCCGGCCAGCAGCCAGGTCGGCTTCGCCATCGGCCTGCTGCGCGGCGGCATTCCCGGCGCACTGGCCGCCTGGATCGGCTTCACCCTGCCATCGGCTGCTTTGCTGGTTGCCTTCGCCTATGGCGTCACTGTCGCAGGCGGAGCGGAAGGACAAGGCTGGCTGCACGGACTGAAACTGGTCGCTGTCGCCGTTGTCGCGCAGGCCGCATTGCAGATGGGGCGCTCCCTCTGCCCTGACGCACCACGTGCAAGCCTCGCCGTCTGTGCCGCTGCCTTCATGCTCATGGCGACACCAGCCTATGGCCAGCTGCTTGTGATCCTTGCCGGGGCCATTGCCGGACTGTTGTTGCCGAAGTCTGGTGACACTCCCCCGACCGGCACGGCCATGAAGCCGGGGATCGGCACCAGGACAGCGCTGGCGCTTTTCGCCCTGTTCGCCGGGCTGCTGGCTGGCCTGCCCTTGCTGGCCGCACAATCCGGCCAACCGCTTCTCCAGCTTGCCGATATTTTCTACCGGGTCGGCGCGCTTGTTTTCGGCGGCGGGCATATTGTTCTGCCCATGCTGCAGGCGGAGATCGTGCCGCCGGGCATTATCGGCAACGACGCGTTTCTCGCGGGCTACGGCATGGCCCAGGCCGTACCGGGGCCGCTCTTCACCTTTGCCGCCTATCTCGGTGCCGTCATCGCCCCGTCCGGCAGCGAGATCCCCTATGCCGCAGCAGCGCTGCTCGCAATTTTCTTCTCCAGCTTCCTGCTGGTCCCGGCCGCCCTGCCCTTCTGGGCCAGACTGAGAGGCAACAACAAGGCGCATGCAGCCCTGCGCGGCGTCAATGCGGCGGTCGTCGGCCTCATCCTGGCGGCGCTTTACGACCCGGTTTTCATCGGGGCAGTAACATCACCGGCGGACTTCGCCCTGGTTGCGGCGGCCTATCTCGCGCTGGCGGCCTGGAAGCTGCCGCCCTGGCTGGTCGTGCTGCTCGGCGCGCTGGTGGGATGGGGACTTCAGGCGGCTCTCTGAACGCAGACAAGCAACCCTCCTGCGTCAGCCAGTAAAAAGGGGAGGCAAGACTGCCTCCCCATAAGCCCAGATATGAATGACGATTATCAGGATCGCACACCGGCGAGGAACGCGCCTGCCCGCTGGCGCAGATCCGTCGCCACATCGCCCAGCTTGTCCGCGAACTCATTGACCTTGGCCGCATAGGTCTCGGTCTGGGCTGCAGACTCGTTCAGATTGTTCACCTCGGCGGCGACACTTGCAGATCCGTTGGCGGCAGCCTGAACATTCTGCACGATCTCCTGCGTCGCGGCGCTTTGCTCCTCAACAGCGGAGGCAAGGGAGCCGCCGACCTCATTGATTTGGGAAATCACCTGCTTGATCTGTCCGATGGCCTCGACGGCGCTGGCCGTTTCGGACTGCACGCTGCCGATTTTCGTGCGGATGTCGTCCGTCGCCTTCGCGGTCTGGCTCGCCAGGTTCTTCACCTCAGAGGCGACAACGGCAAAGCCCTTGCCCGCCTCACCGGCCCGCGCCGCCTCGATAGTGGCATTGAGGGCAAGAAGATTGGTCTGTTCGGCGATCTCGCTGATCAGCGCAACCACTTCACCGATCTCGTTCGCCGACACTTCAAGCGAAGCAACAATCTTGTTGGTCGTCTCCGCCCGGTCCACGGCATCGCCGGAGATCGTCGTCGCCTCACTGGTCTGCCGGCTGATCTCCGAGATCGAGGCCGTCAGTTGTTCAGCCGCCGTGGCGACGGAATTGACATAGTCTGACGCCTGTTCCGTCAGGCGTGCCGCGTTCTGGGCCTGTGCGGTGGTCCGGTTCGCGACTTCCTGCATGTCGGCAGCGTTTTTCGACATGTCCTGCACGGTCGCCGACAGGCTCTCCGTCGCTCCGCCGATATCCCGCTCGAACCCGTCAGCCAGGGCATCCTGGGTGCGTTTGCGTTCCTCAAGATTGCCGCGCTCGGCTTCCGCCTGCTGAGCCCGCAGAGCCTCGTTTTCGGCAACCCGGTCGCGCAGCACCAGAAGAGCCTGCCGCATCTGCTCGATTTCACCAACCGATGCCCGTGCCGGTTCCTTGAACTTCGTATTGCCGGACGCAACCGCGTTCAGGCCGGAATTGATCCGGTCGATATCCCGGCGCAGGCGGGAGATGAAGTAGAACAGAACCAGACCGATGACCGCGCAGAGCGCTATGGCAATCAGGGTTTGCTGGATCAGCTCCTGGCTCAGTTTTTCATCGAGATCATCGAGATAGATCCCGCTGGCAAGATAGACCTTCTGGCCGGGAACCGGGCGGGCATAGGAGATCTTCCGGAGCCCTCCCCGGGTCGAATAGCTATAGGCACCGCCACCGGCCTTCGCGAGATCCCACAATCCGTTCCGGCTATCCGACTTCGGATCGCACGAGCCTTCGTCCTGCGGTTTTGAAGGGTACAGAACAAGACAGAACTTATCGTCGACCAGGAAGACGTAATTACCGTTGTTGAAGCGGAAATTACGGATCGCTTCTTTCGCCTCGTCGAGACTCTTGCCCTCATCCAGCTCATTTTTGAGGATTGCCAGAGCCCCTTCCGTGATGTGGGACGCCTGCTCAATCTTGGCCTGGGTCAACGCATCTTTCTGGGACATGAAGTTCAAGCCGATGATCCCGGCGATGATAGCCAGGATCGCGCCAATAAGTATGGCGATCAGGTGATTAAAGCGCATGCCTGCTCACTCTCGGATTGCTGAGAAAAAGAGATTGTCGATCGGGAGGATCCGAACGGCCGGTGGAAGTTAATTTACGCCCAATACCTACACTGAAAATATGACTATTTACAAATGCATATCCGGGAAAAATGCCCTCTCAGACAATAAAATCGAGGTTGGCGTCAGTAGAGTGGAATGAAACGAAGTAAAATAGAATTTGAGCTAAAAACCCGGACGGGTTTCGAATGCGTCCTGCTCAAGTTCGCTATCCCAGTAGAGATAGTCGCGCCAGCTTTCATGCAGGTAGTTGGGCGGGAAGGCCCGGCCGTTTTCCTGTAGCAGATATGTCGACGGCTGCACCGGCTTGACGATCGGCATGAAGCCGCGTGGCGTCGGCATCTTGTTGCCCTTGTGCAGATTGCAGTACCCGCAGGCGGTCACGACATTCTCCCAACTGGTCCTGCCGCCGCGTGAGCGCGGTATGACGTGATCGAAAGTCAGTTCCTGTGTCGGGAACCTTGTGTCGCAATACTGGCAGCTGAACCGGTCCCGCAGGAACACGTTGAACCGGGTGAAGGCCGGGCGCCGGGATTGCGGCACGAATTCCTTCAGCGCGATCACGCTCGGCAGCTTCATCTCGAAACTCGGCGAGCGCACCACATGATCATATTCGGAGAGAATATTGACCCGGTCCAGGAACACCGCCTTGACGACATCCTGCCAGGACCAGAGGGACAGGGGAAAGTAGCTGAGCGGTCTGAAATCAGCGTTCAAAACAAGGGCCGGAGAAGGATGAGCTGCTGATAGGGCGTTCACGCGTTTCTCTCCGACCTGCCGAGGAATTACCGACTAGGAAACTGGCGGGGGCGCGTCACGCCCGGCCACAATATGTTGTGGGGTATAACGATGTTCATGTCTCGTCGACCTCAGTTTCCAACGTCTTGTGCTCCAGGAGCACCCGCTTGATATCAATATATTGTTACGGTTTTTCGAACTTGTCACCGGAGAAATTGCGGGTCTTCTCCCGGATCGCGGGAAAGCCTTGCTGCTTGCCGCTATTGAGGTAGCACGCGCCGCAAAAAGGCAAGCCCCCGGCCCAGCCCTTCCTCGTCAATGCCATGCCCTAATCCGGGGCGGGACAACGATTCGACCTCGATCCCCACGGCCTGCAACGCCGCCTCGGCGGCCGGCATCGCCGCGTGCGGCACGACCTCGTCCGCCAGCCCGTGGATCAGCGAGACAGGTGGCTTTCCGGCCACTTCCTCCGCCAGCAATCCACCGGCGACAAGCGCGCCGGAATAGCCGAGCACACCGGCGGGAGCCTGTTTCAGGCGCGGCGCCAGATGCAACGACATCATGGTGCCCTGGGAGAACCCGACCAGCGCCAGACGGTCCCAGCCAAGACCGGTGCGCTTCAATTCGGCTTCAAGGAAATTTTCCAGGATCGGAGCAGCCTGCCGCACGCCGTCAAGCATGACCTCCTCGGTCCGGACCTGCAGGCTGAACCATTGCCGGCCATATGGTGCCATGTCGCAGGGATAGGGGGCGTTGGGGGAGACAAACTCGACATGCGGCAGATGCGGCGCCCAGACCGGCGCGAGGCCGATCAGGTCATTGCCGTCCGCCCCGAGCCCGTGCAGTAGCACCACCAGCGCCGTCGGCGCCTCACCGCTCGCGGCCGCCATGCGCGGCCCTTCAAGTTCGATCATCTCCGTCTCCCATACTGTGTCGCGGGAGACCGGTTTCGCTCCCTTACCTGCTACGCTACCTATATCAGGAACGGCTCTTCGCCAAGTTTTGGAGGCACCTCTGTCCGCTTCATCCCTTCCGCCATCGCCGGCCGGCACCGTCACACGCTTCGCTCCATCTCCGACCGGCGACCTGCATCTGGGCCACGCCTATTCGGCCCTGTTCGCGGCGGAGCAGGCAAGGCGTGATGGTGGCACCTTCCTGCTGCGGATAGAGGATATCGACATCACCCGCTGCAAGCCGGAGCATGAAGCGGCCAATCTTGAGGATCTCCGCTGGCTTGGTCTGTCCTGGCCGGAACCCGTCCGCCGCCAGTCGGAACATTTCGGGTTTTACCAAACCGCTCTCGACCGGCTGGAAGAGATGGGATTGCTCTATCGCTGTTTCCTGTCACGGCGAGAGCTGAATGACGCCCTCTCGGCCCCCCATGGCGCGCCCCCAAAAGCGCCGGTGGATACTGACATGCTGTTATCCGATGCGGAGCGCCAGCGAAGGCTGGATTCCGGCAAGCCTTTCGCGCTCCGTCTGCGCATGGCCCGCGCCATAGAGCGCGTCGGCCCGTTGACCTGGGCGGACAGGCACCGTGGCGAGCATCAGGCACGCCCGGAGATTTTCGGCGACGTTGTCCTTGCCCGGCGGGACATTCCGACGAGCTACCATCTCGCTGTGACGCTCGACGACGCGCTGCAGGGCATCACTCTGGTCACCCGGGGTGAGGACCTGCTGGATGCGACCCATATCCATCGGCTGCTGCAGGCCCTGCTCGCCCTCCCCACCCCCGACTACCTGCATCACGGGTTATTGCGGGGCGAGGATGGCAGGCGATTGGCCAAGCGGGAGCAGTCCACCGCCATCCGTGACTTGCGCGCGGCCGGTCACAGTCCCGGGGATGTCCGCGCCATGGTCCGGGCCCAGAATCCCGACTGACGCCAAACCGGAACCGCCAAATGATTGAATAGGTCACTTGTCGGCAACCTCCGCCGGGGGATTAAATTGCAATAACAAAAAAAACAAACCAGAGGAGGAACAGATGGCCCAGTCCAGAATGGCCGAGCATGCGCTCGACATCAGACCGATAGCCGGCGCCATGGGCGCGGAAATTCACGGCGTCGATGCATCCCGGGAACTTGATGACACGACCGTCGCAGCGCTCCGCAAGGCTCTGCTCGACCATCTCGTTGTCTTCCTGCCCGACCAGACATTGACCCCGGAACAGCAGCTCCGCTTCGCCCGCCGGTTCGGCGAGCCGATGATCTATCCCTTCGTAAAGGGCCTCGACGGTTTTCCCGAAGTGACACCGATCCTGAAAAAGGAAGAGGACCGCAACAATTTCGGCGGTATCTGGCATTCCGATACAGTTTATCAGGACGAGCCGCCCATGGGGACAATGCTCTATGCACTGGAATTGCCCCCGTTTGGCGGAGACACGCTCTTCGCCAACCAGTATCTCGCCTATGACAGCCTGTCCGACGGCATGAAGGCGCTCCTCGCGCCCCTTAAAGCCATCAATATTTCAGGCAAGGGCCGGGTCCAGCAGACCAGGACCGACATGATGAAACATGCCTCGGCCGGACTGAAGGGCGATGAGCTCGAATCCTGTCACCCCGTGATCCGCACCCACCCTGAAACCGGCCGGAAAGCACTCTACGTGAATGTCGCGCATACGGTCCGGTTCGACGGCATGACAGAAGAGGAAAGCACCCCCATTCTGGAGTATCTGTTCGAGCACCAGATTCAGCCCGAATTCACCTGCCGGTTCCGCTGGTCACAGGGCGCCGTCGCCTTCTGGGACAACCGTGCGGCGATGCATTATCCGATCAATGATTATCATGGATATAGGCGCCTGATGCACCGGATCACACTCATTGGTGACCGGCCATTCCAATAAAGCAACAGCTTAGGGAAACGGCCCCTCAAACTAGATACAATTTCACTAAACACACCACTAAATCATGTGGCGCCTGTTCTCGATTGCACTTAGTCTTGTGAAGTGGCGGCGAAGAATATAGCCGTCGGCACCATGCTCAAAAGGGGGAGGGCATGGCCGACTTTGTTCAGATAGATCAAACGGGAACGACCACATTGCCTCATCCAACCCTCCGGGGCCTAGGGGATTTGGAAAAGGATTCCGAGCAGCCGTTCGCGACCTCCGCGAGCGGCATCAGCCAGACTGACTTGCCGATTCCGATCGATGCAGTGCCGGATCCGCTTGTCGTTTTCGATGCCGAGGGCATCATTCGCGGGGCGAACAGGCTGCTGACCCAACTGCTCGGCTACAATGACAGCGCCCTTATCGGGCAACCGGTGGAAACGCTTTATCCGGACGCCGACCGGGCCGCACACAGGTCGGTCCGTCAAACCTTCCTTTCCCGCGCCTCGGACCCGATGCCAACCATGCATCGCGAGGTCTTTGCCCGGCGGCGCAACGGCACCCTGATCCCCATTGAGCTGTCGATGATGCTGGTCCCGACGGCTGTCGGCGTGATGTTCACCGCAAGCATGCGGGACAGCTCACGCCATGTCGAAATCGAGAAAGCCCTGACCGAAGCCGCGGACGAGGCAGATGCAGCCAATGTCGCCAAGAGCCGCTTCCTCGGCACCATGAGCCACGAGTTGCGCACACCGCTGAACGCGATCATCGGGTTTTCCGAGATGATCCAGCACGAGACACTCGGCCCCCTGCCGCACGAAAAATATGCGGATTATGTCCGGACCATTGGCGTTTCCGCACGCCATCTGCTCGACCTGATCAACGAGCTGATCGACCTGTCGCTGATCGAGGATAACAGCCTCCGGCTCAAGCTGGAACCTTCGGACATCAAGGAAATCCTGGAAGAGTGCCGGTCCGTCATCGAGCCCAAAGCGCACTCGCAGAGCCTTAAACTGCGTCTTTTGCTGCCCACCGGACAGACGGCTTACCCGGTCGACCCCCAGAGATTGCGGCAAGTGGTTCTCAACCTGCTCAGCAATGCGATCAAGTTCACGGATACCGGCGGCACCATCACCCTTGCACTGAGCAAGGACGCCACCGGCATGAAGGTCCAGGTTTCCGATACCGGCACCGGCATCGCTCCGGCGGTTCTGGAAAATATATTCGAGCTCTATGTGCGGTCGGAAACAGACCGCAACGTCACCGCCGGCGGGCTCGGTATCGGGCTGCATGTCTCCAAGCGCCTGACCGAAGCCATGGGCGGGAACATCACGATCACAAGCACGCTCGGCGAAGGCACGACAGTGACCCTGGCCTTCCCGCCGAGCACCGCGATCCCGGCGAACGAGCGCTAGCCGGATTATGGGCAGCCTTCGCATCCCGGCCTGTTTCATGCGCGGCGGCTCCAGCAAGGGTGTGTTCTTCGCCCGCTCCGATCTACCGCCGAACCAGACCGTCTGGGACCGCTTTTTCCTTTCGGTAATCGGCAGCCCCGATCCCTATGGCCGTCAGCTCAACGGTATGGGTGGCGGCGTTTCCTCGCTCTCGAAAGTGGCCGTCATTTCACCGAGCGAGCGCGACGATGCCGACCTCGATTTCATCTTCGGACAGGTTGCCGTCGGCGATGCCCTGGTGGACTACAGCTCGAACTGCGGAAACCTCTCCTCCGCCGTCGGGCCGTTCGCCCTGGAGCGCGGCCTGATCCGGCTGGCCGACGGCGAGCGGTCGGTCCGGATCTACAACACCAACACAAAAAAGATCCTGATTGCCCATTTCACCGTGGAAGATGGACTGGCGGTCGAGACCGGAAGTTTCGCCATTCCGGGTGTTGCCGGTACGGGAGCACCGGTCAGGCTGGAGTTCCTCGATCCCGCCGGTGCCGGAACAGGCCACCTGCTTCCGACCGGGAACCTCACGGACGAGATCGGGACAGATGACGGCCGCAGCTTCGATGCAACCCTGATGGATGTCGGCAACCCGTGTGTTTTTATCGACGCGGCGGCCGTTGGCCGGACCGCGAACGAAACCATCACCGAGCTTGAAAATGACCGGCCGCTGATGGCCCTGCTCGATCAGGTACGGCGCAAGGCAGCCGTCATGATGGGGCTGGCCGAAGATGAGGCATCGGCGCCTGCCGCCGTCCCCAAGATCGCCATCGTCGGCGCGCCGCACGTGGCCCATGACCTTGCCGGCAACAGGATCGATCCTGATATGGCGGACCTCTCCGTCCGCATGCTCTCCATGGAGAATGTGCACCGGGTTCTACCCCTGACCGGCGCCATGTGCACCGGCGTCGCCTGCCGTCTGCCCGGAACCGTTCCGGCTGCGTTGACGAAAACACCGGACGGAGATGTGCGCCTTGCCAATCCGTCGGGCATTCTGCCGGTCGGCGCGGACGTGACGGTGGGTGACGCCCCCGAGGTCCGCTCCGTGACGGTTATCCGGACAGCGCGCCTGCTGATGAATGGCGAGGTCGCGATCCCGGTCTAGCCCCAACCGCTAGCGGTTCAGGGCAATCAGGATCACCGAGCCGCAAACCACCAGAACCGCCACGGCAATCCGCAGCGTCAGCACCTCGCGGCGGAAGATGATCAGGCTCAACATCATGCTGAAGATCGGCGACGCGGCGATGACCGGCACCACGGTCACGACCTGGCCGACCAGCAGCGCCTGATTGAGACAGATAACCGCACTGCCGAAAGTCAGCCCCGCCGCCGCGAACCAGCGCGGCCCCGGCGCATTCCATGTAAAGGGCACATCGGCCTTCTTCACGAACCGCGCCCCGGTCGCGACCACGGCCGAAACGGTAAATCCGACGAGCGTGGCGAAGTAAGGGTCGGGGATGAAGTCCATGCCGATCTTGGACAGCACATGCGCCGCCGACCGGATCGCGGCCGCAGCGACCGGGAACAGCAATGCCCAGACCGGCCAGGAGACTTCAACCATCTTGCCCCGGCGGGACAGCATGATGACCGCCAGAACAATGCCGACCGTGCCGAGCCCCGTCTGCCAGGTCAGCACTTCGCCGAGCACGAGAATGCCCAGAACAAGGCCGAACAGCGGCGAGGTCGAGGACAAAGTGGAAGACAGGGTCGGGCCAAGATAGCGGATCCCGACGACCGAAAAGTTCGCGGAAAGCGCCGGCCGGAAGATACCGACAGCCATGAAGATCAATACCGCCGGATGCGCCCAGGCCGACCAGTCCATGTAGAAGGGTGCCGCGAGCCAGCACAACAAGGCCGAGGTGCTGATCGAAATTGCGGTTCCTGTCCGCGAGTCCACGGTTTTCACGCCGAGATTCTGTAACTGCCCGCCGATGGCAAACAGGAACGCCGCGAACAGCGCGAGAAATAGAGGGGTATATTCAGACATCCGGAAAGCCCGCTGCAAAGGATTGGCAACGGGTCCGTATTCCGTGCCTGAATACTGATTTTGCTAGAAATTCTCCCTCGTCGGTAGCGCTATTCCACGCACTGATCTATGCCAGATCGCGGCGCCAGTGCTGTGCCGTCAGGGACTGACCATAGACTTGCTCGTCTTCTTCGGCATAAAGCGAGAACCCGGCCGCCTGATAAACCCGGCGGGCTGCGGACAACACGCTGTAGGTCGAAAGCACCATGTCCCGGTATCCACGCGAACGGGCAAAATCGAGACAGGCTCCGACGAGTTTGTGCCCGAGGCCCAAGCCGCGCGCATCCGGCTCGACATAAACGATCCTGAGCCGCGCCGTCTCCGCCCCGTCCCGCACCACGGCCGCCGATCCGGCCACCAGGCCATCCACCTCCGCGATCCAGAGACAATCGTCGTCCGGATTGTAGCTTTCGAGAAATTCGCGTCCGATCTTCAGCAGGGTCAGCTCAAAACCGCCATCCCAGCCATATTCCTGCTCATACAGCATGGCCTGCCGGGCGAGCGCCCAGGAAAGCTCGCCAACCCGGTGCGGCCGGATCACCGGCACAGGCTTTCCGGCGGCACTCTCGCCACCGAGCAGATTTTCCGCCTTGCGCAGGGTGGAAACCAGATCCCGGCGCGCCTCCTGCCCCAACGGCTCCAGCACGGCCGAAACCTCGGAACGCGATTTTTCCTGAAGCCCGTCCAGCGCGCTGCGGCCGTCATCCGTCAGCGCAAGAACATGGCGGCGCCGGTCCGCCTCGGACACCGAGCGGGTGACAATACCGCGACGTTTCAGACCGTTCAGCAGGCGGCTGAGATAACCCGGATCCAGCCCCAGCATGTCCGCCAGATCGCGGGCACTCATCCCGTCGCAATGGCCAAGCTCGAAGATCACACGTGCTTCCGGCAGGGAGAAGTCGCTCTCCAGAAGCCGGTCCCCGAGAACATTGATCCTGCCGGTATAAAAGCGGGTGAAGTGGCGGACAGCCTCCACCGGGTCATGCGTATCGGTCACCATGTTCCTCCTTGTTACGGAAGCATGGTGACCGGATTAAATGCCTCAAGCAATCAATTTAATTGCCAAAAGCAACTATTTTGCTCTTGGCGCTCTCTGGGAAAAGCGCTTGCCAAACACGCCCTCGGCAATCCGGTTCTTCATCATCTCGAGACTGCCGCCGGCAATCTGCCAGCCCCGTGTCCGGCGCCAGCAATATTCAACCAGACTTTCCTCCGTGTAACCGAGCGCACCCAACACCTGAAGAGCATCGTTCGCGGCCCGGAACCCGGCCTCGTTGCAGAGGAATTTTGCGATCGCCGTATCATAGGCCGATGGCAACCGGTCGGCTGCTTCCGTCGCCACCTTGTAGAGCATGAGCTGGGCCGCTTCGATCTGGGCCGCAGATTCCGCGAATTTCCACTGTATGCCCTGAAATTCCGCCAGCTCCCGGCCGAACTGTTTGCGCGTCAGGGCATGCTCGCGGGCAATCTCGAAAGCATGCCGGCCAAAGGCGAGTGCCCTCGCGGAATTGCCGATCCGCTCGACATTGAAAGCCGCGATCTGCTTGCGGAACCCGCCCTCGCCGAGCAACACATTTTCCGCCGGAACATAGACATCCTCGAAATAGAGCTGGCACCAATATTCACCACCGACATAGCGCACCGGCTTGCCCATGGTGAAGCCATCCTGCCCGCGCTCAAGGATCACGGATCCGATGCCGTCGAGACCCGGCCCGAAGCGCACATAGATCAGGAATATTCCCGCTTCCGGACTGTGTGTGGAAAACACTTTCGTGCCGTTGACCCGGAAGCCGTCCCCGTCCGGCGTGGCCGTGGTGACGAGATCGGTCGCGGCGGAGCCTGCTTCCGGCTCTGACATGCCGAGAGAGATCGCCATCTCACCCGCCAGAAGCTTGCCCAGCCACTTCTCCTTGTGGGCGGGGCTGGCATATTCGGCAAAGGTACGGATCGGGCCGAAATTCCCCGCCTGGATAACATCCGCGCTACGCGGGCAGATCTCCGCCACGGCCTGAATGGCGAGTACCGCATCCATCACGGAACCGCCCTGCCCGCCATCAGCCTCGGCGAACGTGATCCCCATCAGACCCTGTCCGGCCATCAGCTTCGCCACGTCGAACGGAAAACTCTCTTCATGTGCCCGGGCGAGCGCGCCTTCCTGCAGGTGACGCTCGGCAAAACCGCGCACGGCATCCTGAAAGAGGCGCTGCTCCTCACTCAAATTGAAATCCAAAACTTCCTCCTGTAAAGCGCGGTTATTCCGCTGCTGATTTTGCTTCGATGGTGCCGAATGGCAGTTCGGACAGGGATGCCAGGGTGTCGATCCGCCAGAGCGCGTCCCGCAATGGCCCGGCCGCCGCGCCGAGCACGTCTCCGGTCAGCTCGAAGAATTTTTCGTCCAGTTCGGCGTCGCTCAGCGGGAGATCCGGATCTCCCTTGCGGGTCTGCGCATAATGGCTGAAACGCTGACCATCCCTGGTCTCGACCGTCACCTTTGCCGAGCGCCGTCGCGGGAAGGCCGCATCGCATTCCGGATCGACCATATGCTCTACCTTCGCCGCGATGTCGCGGATCGCCGGGTTCGCAAGCGCCTCCGGAGAGAAGGCCGCGATCCGGACCGCCCCGGTGGCGATAACCGCACCAAGACAATAGGGCAGCGAGAACTTCGCTTCGAAAGCCGTTTTGGGATCGGCATTGCCACAGATCTCAAGAGACTTCTGATAGGAGCCGGCTTCGATCCGCTGGATCGATTCCGCAGCGATATTGTTCGTGGTGACAATTTCCCGCACCGCATCGACCGCCGCATGCACATGCCCGCAAGCGGCATGGTTCTTCTGCGTGGTCCGCTCGATGGTCCAGTCGGAACCAAGCCCCTTAACCGCGGCATTCCAGTCCACATCCCGGCTCATCGCCGCACCTAACCCGGCGGCGCCTTCCAGAATATCGAGCGCACCGGTGATGCCGGCTTTCGCCATCCGCGCCGCCAGCACGCCGCCTTCCGATGCCCGGCCGGCATGCAGTGGCTTGCTCATCGCCTCGGCCCGGAAAGCCTGCTGCAATCCGGCTGCCATGGTCCCCGCGGAGGCAAGCGCATGCGCCGCCTCGGAAGCGGTCAGACCGAGCAGAACGGACGCGGACGCCGTGCCGCCGAAATACCCGATGGTCGCCGTTGTGTGCCAGTAATCGTAATGCGCCGGATTGACCGCTGCCGCGATCCGGTTGGAGACCTCGTATCCGGCAATGACCGCGCGCAGGAAAAGCGCGCCATCCGCTCCCGTTTCCTCGGCAAGTGCAAGCGCGGCGGGAATGACGGCAACGCCCGGGTGATACAATCCATCCCGGTAAATATCGTCGAACTCAACCGTGTGAGAACCGGCGCCGTTGATCAGGGCAGCGGCCCGCGCGGTCGCAAATCTCCCGGACGGGACCAGCCGCGCCCGCCCCCGGTCCAGATCCTCGGGCACCGCGTCCGGCAGCAATGTCGCCGGCGGCAACACGCCGCCCGGAACGGCCGCCGCAAACCAGTCGAGAACGCATCGTTTCGCGTGATGGTGTGCCGCCTCCGGCACGGGCATGCCGCTCATCGCGGCGATGAAGTCTCCGAATGTTTCGGTCGGGCTCTTGTTGGCCATTCCGTTCCTCCCTTTTTGATGGCTTCAGCAGCCGAGTTTGTCGGCAACGCCCTCCATCGTGTCCGCGATGACGTCAAAATCATGCTCGGCCTTGAAATCGACCTTCTGCTCGGGCCCGTACTCCGTCGGCCGGGCAATGAAGGCTGTTTTCAACCCGAGGGCGCGGGCGGCGACCAGATCGCTGTTATGGGCAGCGACCATCATGCACTCCTCCGGGGCCAGCCGCAGCATGCGGCACCCGGCCAGATATGTTTCCGGATCGGGCTTGTAGCTTTGCGCGATCTCAGCTCCGAGGATCATGTCCCAGGGCAACCCGCCATGTTTCGCCATGTCGACCATGAGCTTCACATTGCCGTTGGACATGGTCGCCAGAATGAATTTGGTCTTCAGTCTGGTCAGGCCCGGCACACTGTCCGGCCACGGATTGAGCCGGTGCCAGACCATGTTCAGGAGATCTATTTCCGCATCGGAAAGGCCCGTGACCGAAAGATCCTTCAGCACATCCAGAAGATTTTCCCGATGCAGGGTGTCGAGATCGGTAAAACCGCGCTCCCCGCTCCGTATCTTGGCCATGGCCGGCTGATATCGCCGGCGCCAGGCCAGGGCAAAGGCCTGTCCATCCAGCGCAAGGCCTCTCTCGGCGGAAAAACTGTCTATTTCGGCGGCAATACTGTTCCGCCAATCAACAACGGTGCCAAACACATCAAAAAAAAGCGCTTTTACCATCGCCATTTAATTTTCACTCCCTGGGCATCTTCCCGTACTCCGGAAAAGCACGCCCTATTTTGCACTGTTTCCTTGACCGGAAATCGAAAGCCGGGACAATGATATTCAATTCGCTCAGCTGGAAGACCGGAAAATAACGGTTAGCAGACTGACGAAAGGGTAGGCGAACGGAGGAACGCCGGACAATGGTCCAATTGGTAATGAGTCCATTCTTCACAAAGCGAAGAAATGGTTGTTCTCATTATTGACCGCGCTACTCCCAAAAAAAGCAAAAAAACAAATCCGCTAATAGGGAAGGAAACACGTCTATGAAAAAGTTATGGCGATCTGCGACGACCACTGCGCTTGCGCTTGGTGTTGCAGTCATCTTCGGGCCCAGCCCCGCACAAGCAGCCGACACGCCGCAATATGGCGATGAGCTGCGCATGGTTGTCGGCTCGAAAATCCCGTCTTACGACGCGCATATTGAATCCACCTTCGGCATGATCCACCCGATCCGCCCGTTTTACAGCGTGCTCCTGCGGGTGAATCCGGATAATCCCTCATCGCCGACAGACTTCGTCTGCGACGTCTGTGAAGGCGATGTGCCGAAGCCGACCGAAGACGGCACCAAGTACACCTTCAAGATTCGCAATGACATCAAGTTCCATGACGGCACGCCGTTGACGGCACATGACGTCAAGGCAACCTTCGACAAGATCGTCTTTCCGCCGGAAGGTATCGCCTCGAACCGGCAAGCCTATTTCAAGATGGTCGAGTCCATCAGCACGCCGGATGACTACACGCTCGTCTTCAAGCTGAAGCATCCGTCCGGCACCTTCATGCCGTCCGTCGCCATGCCCTACAACTTCATCTACGCAAAGAAGGACCTGGACGAGCACGGCTACACCTGGCACCAGAAAAACGTCAACGGCTCCGGTGCTTTCAAGTTCGTCGAGCATGTTCCCGGCAGCCATGTGAAGGGCGTCAAATACGAGGGCTACCATCATAAAGGCATGCCCTATCTTGATGGTTTCACGGCGATTTCGGCTCCGAAAATGTCCGTTCGCCTGCAGGCGATCCGCGGCGGGCAGGCCGACATCGAGTTCCGTGGTTTCCCCCCGAAAGCGCGTGACGATCTCGTCAAGGCTCTCGGTGACGACATCACGGTTCAGGAAAGCGACTGGAACTGTGTTCTGATCGTCACGCCGAACCATCAGGTCAAGCCGATGGACGACGCACGGGTGCGCAGAGCGCTGTCTCTCGCGATTGATCGCGAAGGCGGCTCCAAGTACCTGTCCCGTATCGCCATCGTGAAAACCGTCGGCGGCATTGTCTTCCCGGGTCACCCGCTTGCGGCCACCCAGGAAGAGTTGAAGCAGCTCGCCGGTTATGGTGACGACATCGAGGCGAATCGCGCCGAGGCAAAGCGTCTTCTCAAGGAAGCCGGTCACGAAAACCTGAAGATCACCCTGCACAACCGTGGTGTTGACCAGCCCTACAAGGTTGTCGGCACCTGGCTGATCGACCAGTGGAAGAAGATCGGCGTCGAGGCGGACCAGTGGGTTCAGCCGACCACCCCGTTCTATGCCACGCTGCAGAAGAAGAAAGACTTCACCATCTCGCTCGACTTCAACTGTCAGTCGATCGTGAACCCGATCGCCGATATCTCTAAATTCCTGCCCGGCGCCGGTAACAACTACTCCTACTTCGAGGATGAGCAGCTTCTCAAATGGTATGACGAACTGCTTGCCACCGGAGATGAAGCGAAGCAGCGCGAAATCATGCGCAAATACGAAAAGCGGGTGCTGGACGAGCTGGCTTCCCAGTTCATCACGCTCTGGTGGTACAAGATCAATCCATACCGTTCCTATGTGAAGGGCTGGAAGATCGCGCCTAGCCACTACCTGAACCAGGCACTGGACAACATCTGGATCGATCAGGCCGAGAAAAAGAGACAGCTCGGCGGATAATCGACCGCAAACGACGTCGGCCGCCCCGTTTACCGGGGCGGTCGCCCTTTTCCAGCAAAGGTTTTACGGCAAGGCATGTACGGATATATCGTCAAACGCTTGCTCATGCTGCTCCCGACCCTGATCGGAGCGGCGGTTCTCGTCTTTCTTCTCCTGCGGCTTGTTCCGGGCGACATCTGCCTGATCAAGTTCGGTGGCGAGGGCGCGTACGCGGATCCAGAGCAAATCAAGCAATGTCAAATCAGCCTCGGACTCGAAAACCCGATCTATGTCCAGTTCTGGGACTATCTGAAAGGGCTCTTCGTTCTCGATCTCGGCACGTCAATGTGGACCGGCAAGGCCGTCACATACGAGATCGGCGTGCGCTTCCAGCTGTCGCTGCAGGTCGCGCTGATGGCCACCCTGACATCAATCGTAATTGCCATCCCGCTCGGAGTGATATCCGCCGCGAAGCAAAACACCATGACGGACTATTTCATCCGCGGCTTCAGCATCGCCGGCATCGCAATGCCCTCCTTCTGGCTCGGCATTCTGATGATTCTTGGTCTGTTGATCGGGACGCAGGAGTTGATGGGACGTCCCTGGATGCCTCCGATCACTTACAAACCGATCTGGGAAGACCCGGCACATAACATCTCGCAACTGATCTGGCCGGCGCTGGCGACCGGTTACCGCTATTCAGCGGTTGCCACCCGGATGACCCGCTCTGCCATGCTTGAGGTACTGGGGGAGGATTACGTCCGCACCGCCAGGGCCAAGGGTCTCATAGAGAAGGTGATCATCAACAAGCACGCGCTGAAAAACGCGATGCTGCCGGTGGTGACCATCATCGGGATCGAGTTCGCGTTTCTGATGGGCGGACTTGTTGTTACCGAGCAGGTGTTCAACCTGAACGGTCTCGGCAAGCTCTTCGTCGAATCCGTGACCCAGTCCGATTACACACTGACACAGGCATTGGTGATGCTCGTGGTGACGATCTTCGTCTTCATGAACTTCGTCGTCGATGTGCTCTATGCGTGGCTCGACCCGCGCATTCGATACAGCTAGGGGAGATGCAGGACATGACCACCATGGATGCAAATCCCGAAACAAACACCGGCTTCAAACGGGTCCGGATCACCGACCATATCGGCCGGATGATTCGGCGTCAGCCGCTGGGCACGGGCGGTGCCGTCGTCATTATTCTGATGGTCTTCATGGCCCTCTTCGCCGACATCATCGCGCCCTATGACCCTGAAGCGAACAGCTTTGAACACATGCTGGTCGCGCCGAGCCTCGACTTTCTGCTCGGCACCGATCAGTTCGGGCGGGATCTGTTCTCTCGCATTGTCTATGGCGCCAGAACAGCCCTCTTCGTCGGCTTTGCCTGCGCGCTCGTCGGTGCCTTCGGGGGCCTCGTTCTCGGGGTGGCCAGTGCCTATTTCGGCGGCTGGTTCGACCTCATCATGCAGCGCATCATCGATGTCTTCATGGCCTTTCCGCTGATCATCATGGCTCTTGCCATCGTCTCGATCTTCGGCACAGGCACGGACAAGGTGATCATCGCCATCACCATCCCCTTCGTGCCGCGTTGCGCCCGTGTCGTGCGGTCCAGCGCATTGGCAATCAGGGAAATGCCTTATGTGGATGCGGCCCGGTCCATCGGATACGGGCACATGCGCATCATCATGAAGCATATCGCCCCGAACGTGGTGGCGCCCTTCCTGATCATGCTGACGGCTTTCCTGGGTGAAGCAATCCTGCTTGAAGCGTCCCTGTCCTATCTCGGGCTGGGCGTGCAGGAGCCGACACCAGCCTGGGGCCTGATGCTGCAGGGCGGGGCCGAGGAATATGCCGAAAGCGCCCCCTGGGTTCCGATCTGGCCGGGCCTCGCCATCACCATCGCGGTGTTCGGCTTCAATCTCTTCGGCGACGCGGTCCGTGACATTCTGGATCCGAAACTCAGAACCCGCTGAGCCAGCTCATATATCACTGAAAGCCCCGCCCTTATCGGCGGGGCTTTTTGTTTGCCCCTGGCCAGCAACCGGCAAAGCATTCCGCCCTCTCATGACGCAATAAAAAACGGCGCCCAAAGAAGGCGCCGTTTCAAATGTCAGGTCCAGTCTCTGCCGGATCAGTTCTCCAGCACGAAGTGCCCCTCGCCAACCTGGCGATACTCTCGCGGCGGCGGCTCGTAGCCCATCGGCTTCAGCGGGCTCGGGATCTCGTCCGTCATCAGGTTGAGTTCCCGTTTGCGGCGCGACGGATCGGCCACGGGAACCGCGGACATCAGCTTCTTGGTGTAGGAATGCTGGGCATTCTCGAACACCGCCGCGCGCGGGCCGATCTCGACGATCTCGCCGAGATACATCACCGCAACCCGGTGACTGACCCGCTCAACCACCGCCATGTCGTGGCTGATGAAGAGATAAGCCAGACCGAATTCCTCCTGCAGATCCATCATCAGGTTCACGACCTGCGCCTGGATCGACACGTCCAGTGCCGAGACCGCCTCATCCGCGATGATCAGTTTCGGGCCAAGGCCGAGCGCCCGCGCGATGCAAAGCCGCTGCCGCTGACCGCCGGAGAATTCATGCGGATAGCGCTCCGCATGCTCGGCATCGAGACCGACGCGGCGCAGCAGGGAAACCACCCGCTCGTCCGCATCTTTTCCGGAGGCGATATTATGCACGATCATCGGCTCCGCGATTGCAGAGCCCGCCGTCATGCGAGGGTTCAGGGATGCGAACGGATCCTGGAAGATCATCTGCATGTCACGGCGCAACGGACGCATGTCCTTGGCGTCGAGCCCCATCAGCTCCGTGCCTTCGAACTTGATGCTGCCGCTATTCGGCTCCACCAGTTTGATGATGGAACGGCCGGTGGTCGATTTTCCGCAACCGGACTCGCCAACAAGTGCCAGCGTTTCCCCGGGCTGCAAACCAAAGGACACACCCTCGACCGCATGAACCCGCGCCGAGGCCGATCCGAACATGCCTTTGCGAATATCAAATCGCGTGGTCAGCCCTTCAACCGTCAGCAGCGGCGCTTCGGTGTGGCGGACCGTATCCTTCATTTCCTGCAGCTCATGCGCGGCCGACGCGTCCTTGACCACATCGCCTTCCGACCGGTTCACATCGACATTGGCGAACTTGGCCGGGAAGGTCATCCCCTGCATCGAGCCCAGTTTCGGCACGGCTGCGAGCAGGGCCTTGGTGTAAGGGTGCTGCGGCGAATGGAAAATCTGCTCCGCCGGCCCTTCCTCGACCTTCTTGCCTTTCAGCATGACGACGACACGATCCGCGACCTCGGCCACCACCCCCATATCGTGGGTAATGAACATGACGGACATGCCGATTTCCTGCTGCAGCATCTTGATCAGATCAAGGATCTGCGCCTGGATCGTCACGTCGAGCGCGGTGGTCGGCTCGTCGGCGATCAGCAGGCTCGGACGGCAGCTCAGCGCCATCGCGATCATCACCCGCTGACGCATACCGCCGGACAACTGGTGCGGATACTGGGTCAGCTGCTTTTCCGGTTCCGGAATACGCACCAGCTTCAGCATCTCCAGAGCCATGTCGAGCGCTTCCTGCTCGCTCTTGCCCTGGTGCAGCATGATGGTCTCGGCGATCTGGAACCCGATAGTGAAGACCGGGTTGAGCGAGGTCATCGGCTCCTGGAAGATCATCGAAATATCGTTGCCGCGAATATTTCGCATCGTGCCCTGATCGGCACCGGCGATATCGATCACCTCACCGTTCTTGCGCCGGAAATCGACCTTGCCGGACGCGATATGCCCACCGGCATAATCGGTCAGTCGCATCAGCGACATCGCCGTCACAGACTTACCGGACCCCGATTCACCGACAACAGCCAGCGTCTCGCCCCGGTCAATATGCCAGGAGACCCCATCAACCGCCTTGACCGTCTGGTCATCAAGCGGAAAGTGAACCCGAAGATCGTCGACTTCGATCAGTCGGTCATCATGCATTTACACGGCCTCCCATGGCTCGCTCGGATCTGACGGTGATTTGTTTTTTATGCTTTTTCACCGGTTTCAGGTCGGCAGTCTGTCTGCTTTTTATAGCCAAATCCAGACGCAATCTGTCAAATTTCGCTCCCTGGAAGAGTTAAAGCGTATGAGGCGGTTGTGAGCGAGCAAAAATCCGGAACCGAACACGACCCCAATCGCGGAGAGGCTTTCCGTGAAGGCGTGAGGCACGGCCTTGCGGTTCCGTCGATTGTCGTCTTCGCAACCATGCTCGGATACGGCTCGCTTGCACATGCCAACGGCTTTTCCGCTTTCGAGGCAGTACTCTCAACGGCACTCGTCTGGGCCATGCCCGGCCAGGTGGCAATGGCGGACCTCAAGGCCTCGGGCGCGGATCTGTTCGTAACCCTGCTGGCTGTATCCATGGCAAGCATCCGGTTCTTCCCGATGGCAACCATCATGGTCGGCACCTTTCGGTCGGTCGCCCCTCACCCCTTAAAACGGATATTGCTTGCCCAGTTGATGTCCGCCTCTACCTGGCCAATGGGCATGGCGGCAGCGCAACGCATGAGCTTGCCTTCCGCGCTGGCCTATTACTGGCCGGTCGGAGGGCTCTGTATCATTATGGGCTGCATCGGCACGCTGGCCGGTTACTGGCTGTCGGCGGACATGCCGGCAACCGTCAGACTGACGCTGGTCTTTCTCAACGTCGTCTTTCTCTCGCTGCTGTTCGCGCTCAACCGGGACCGCCTGGTGATCCTCGCAGTCTGCGCCGGTGCGGTTCTGGGCCCGCCTCTACACAGTCTCGAGCCAAATTACGGGGTTATCCTGACAGGCCTGATCGGCGGCACCATCGCCTATCTTATTCTGGGGAGACGCCGATGAGCACCGCCGCGATCCCACCGCTTGCGCTGGTTCTGCTGGCTGCCTCGGTCACCTTTCTCTGGCGCGTGCTCGGCGCCATGCTGGCTTCCAGAATCGACACGGAAGGTGCTCTCTTCCGTTGGATCGGCTGCGTGTCCTACGCCACTGTCGCCGGTCTGATATCCCGCATGGCCGTGCTGCCAACGGGCGATCTGGCCGAGACATCCCTCGCTCTCAGGCTCGGCGCGGTAGCCATCGGCTTTGCCATCTTCTTTCTGGCAAGGCGTAACCTGCTGGTGGGAGCCGCGGCTGGCGCGGGGAGTTTTGCGGCGGGGCTCCTCTTGCTGGATCTCTGACCTGGCATCCAGCGTTTTCAGCGCCCTAACAGCGTCGGCAGGAACGCAGCCGCACGAGGCACGGCAATTCTCATGTCAAATCTGTCACGGCGCTTGAGCATCGGATGGCAATTTCCGAAAACAACATCATGCTCATCTGCACAATGAAACCGGCACCACCCCAGATGGATAACGTTCACTCCTACCGCGGACCCAAGGAGAATAGGAGCGGCCCCCATACCAACAATACAATCAAGCGCTGAAAGCATCGCAGCAACACGATCCAGCTCGTTGCGCTGATCTATCCCTTCCGGAACATAAACCCGGCGGCCGTACAGCCTCTCGACCTCATCCAATTCTTCGTCCCGCGCATCATAAACGAGGCTCACAAAATCCACGTCATCCGGTCCGAGAGCGCCCACCATATTGGCGGCGCTCGTGAAATAGGCTGCGCGAATCTTTGTCACAAGGCCACTGCGCCAACAGATGCCAACCTTCGGCTTGTCGCTTAGCTGGTCGAATTTCGCTTTCCATGCGGCCCGCTCCATCTCATCGACCTTGAGATAGCCACCATATGGACCGGGAAGCTCCGCATTCCTGACAAAGAGCCCCGGCAGGGAACCAGCAAAAATCGCATGATCCACATCCTGGCGGCCCGGCCAGTTGCTATAGTCAAAGACAGCACGACCTTGCTCATCCGCACGAATATGGCGCGCGACAAATTTGTGATCCGGGAAACTCCGGGTAAAGAGCGGAAGGTTCCGTTCGTCACATTCGATCGTAAGCTGCTTCACCTTCTCGGCAAATAATGGAAGAAAGCTCAGGAATACATATTCATCGCCAATACCTTGTTCTGCAGCGATAAAAAGATGCCCTGGATCTTCCTCCCAGTTCTCCCACAAGGGCGGCAGCGCAATCCGCTTCGGTGACATTCTCGGATCGAGACGCTCCTCGAACAAAGCCCAGCCTTTTTCAAAATTGCCGTGGCACAGCTCCGTTTCAGCCGCAATCAGCTTCAGCTCCGCAATGTATGGATAAGCGATTATTCCGCGATAGCATGCCCGCCGCGCATCATCGATATATCGACTTCGGTAGAGATCCGCAGCTAACCCGTTATGGGACGCTTCATTCAAGGGGTCGAGCAGCTGAGCCCTCTTCCCTGCACGGATCGCGGCATCACTGAAATATTCCTGCGAAAACTCCACAGCCAGATTTGCCCAGAGATCCGCATTACCAGGACGCAAGGTAACCGCATACCGGGCCCAGGCCACATAATCCAGCCGATGCTCCGGGTCAGCCTTTGAGCCGGAAAGCTGTAGATAAAGCTCGAACGTGCCTGGTGCGATGACAATTCCACGGCGCGCAGCCTTACTGGCCGCCGCCCTATCACCGACGGCTTTCCACGCCAGAGCCGTATGCAGATAAGCCTCAAGAGCCAGTGGATTCGCCCGATGCACCTCTGCCAAAACAGACAACGCGGCTTCTGCCTGTCTTGCTTTCAGAAGAAGAGCACCCAGTCGTCCAAGTGTGACGGCATGTGTCGGCAGAATATCCACAGCCCTGCGAGCAGCGGCGATCGCTTCTTCCAGCCGATTGAGCCGGTCGAGCACCTGCGCCTGCCCCAACCATCCTTCCGCATTGCCTGTATCTGCCGCGCAAACTGCCTGAAACTCTTCCAGTGCGTGCTCGGGATCATTGATAGCCAGCCGCACGCCCCCCAAATGGAGCCGTGCGGAAACCAGCTCCGGCGCCGTGGCCACAGCACGCTCCAGAAGCTCTAGCGCCTTTCCGACGTCACCCCTCTGATGCAGCAACGTGCCATAGAGATCCAGCGTCACCGCATGGTTAGGAAACCGGTCAAGGATTGCCTGGTACCCTGTCGCGGCGACCTCCAAATCCCCTTTCTGGTGTGCGCCGAGCGACGTCTCGAGCAATTCTGAAAACTGTCGCGCACTCTGCTCCGGGGTCATTGACATCAGATGGCTACCATCTCGCCACACGCTCCGAAGCAACTCTCACGGAACGGTGTTTCAGACTGCTGTCGGTCGTAAAACCGGTCAAAGCGCCTCTCTGCATGCATGCTGACCGAAGCCGTCCCTTGTTGCTTGTAAGCGGCGCCCGAAAACCGCGACGCGACGGGCATCGTCTCCGATCAACCTAGCATGACAAATTTCGGCGTGACCATCCGGTTCTCCGGCGGCACGGCAATCAGGCACACTCAGATTCCATTAAATAATAAAGACGTTTAGCGTTAGTATGTAAGGAATTCCGATCCCTGTTTCCGATGACGCCGATACCCCTGAGAAAGGGAGACACGACGGAAAGGATCCGATCATGGCGAAGCCGCTCAATCCGATCGACACAGACGAAGACCGCGCCGATCCGTTAAATCCGGCGGAAGACACTCCGAGCGAACTTGAGGAAACGACGCACGCGGAGTTCCTTGCGATCTATGCCGACGCCTCCGAGAATCTCCGCTTCTCGAAACATCAGCAATGGCGGGCCGTGCTCTATTTTTCTCTCGGTGCAGCGGTTGCAACGGCCTATGGAGAATGGACCCATTGGGAGGACCCGACATTGTCGCAGCTCCTTATGGTCATGGTCTGGATTTTCAGCCTTGCGAGCGCCGGTGTCGTCCTCAGCCTGCAATGGTGGCAGGCGGCGGAATCGCGGAAGATCGATTACGTCACCTCGAAATGGGGCAGTTTCAGCACTGCCGCCCGTAAGCGTAAATCGAAATTGATCAGCGACCTGCAGCGTTACGGCATGATGATCGCGATGATGCTTTATCTGGAACTGGTCACGATCGCGGTAACCCGGATTTTCCTGCTGAATATTTAGCCGAGTGAATAAATGGCGCGGGCAACATCAGTACCCACACCAACACCTGAAGCCTGCCCGCCATACGGCAAATACAATTCCCTACAAAAAATAAACCAGGGATATCTCTCGTTAATTATTTACTAACGCTTAACGAGATAGAAAACCCAGACGATTAACTCTTGGGAAAATGGCAATGCTTAAGCGTCTGTCCATCGGCGGAAAACTAGCCTTGATAATATGTGTTATTTCGGCTGTCGCAGTCGGAATAACGGCGGTCCTGCTTTTCGAGCTGAAAGGGACGATGCTTGAGGGGCGAAAGTTAAAGCTTCGGGCACTTGTCGAATCTGCCGTCAACATTATCGATTCTTATTCCCAACAGGCTGAAGATGGCACCCTGAATGAGGAAGACGCCAAACAGCAGGCGTTGGCAGCTATCGCCGCCATGAATTTCGATGGCAAGAATTACTTCTTTATAGCCAATACCGAGGGCGTTCTGGTCTGGCACCCTTCCCGGCAGGAACAGATCGGCCTCAACCTTCTTGAGGCTAAGAGCGCTCAGACGCGGGCTAATTATAGCGGCTTCTTGTCAGCAGCAAAAAACGCCGACTACCTTGAGGGATACTCCAATTCTCTCGGCCGTCGCCCCGGCTCGAAAGAACTCAATGCAGCGAAGATGTATCTGTCAGTGACGGACAAGCACTGGAACTGGGTTATTACGACCGGTCTGTTTATCGATGATATCGAGGCCACATTTTATAAACGTGCCGCCCTCTTCCTCGGCCTCGCGGCCGCCGGCCTGCTTTTCGGTCTCGGCCTCAGTTACGTGGTCGGCCGCAGTATTACGAGGCCGGTAAACCGGACCGTCGGCGCGCTGGAGGATCTCAGTGAAGGGCGTACCGACACCGAGGTTGAAATCGACAACAGCGCGACCGAAGTCGGCCGGTTGACCCGGGCATTCAGCCATTTCCGCGAGAAGATGCTGGAATCCGAGGAGCTGCGCCGGCAACAGGCCATCGCCGAACAGCTAGCGGAAAGAGAACGCCACGAGGCCCTCCTGGGATTTGCCGACGAATTCGAACGGTCCGTCGGCTCTGCCGTCACCTTTATGAACGAGGAAGTCCGCAAGGTCTCCGATGCCTCAGCAGAGATGTCGAAGAGCGCACAGGCGTCCGCCAGCGGCACACAACAGGTCAATGCAGCGGCGGAATCCACGGCCCGGAACGTACAGACCGTCGCGTCGGCGGCTCAGGAGCTGACCGCGTCGATCAGCGAGATCCAGCGTCAGGTGAGCACGGTGCAAAATGTGGTGGAGAATACCCGCACCCGCTCCGATCAGACCGAAGACCAGATGTCCGCGCTTGCCGGCACGGTGGAGAAAATTGGCTCGGTCGTCGAACTGATCAATTCCATCGCGGAGCAAACCAATCTTCTTGCTCTCAACGCCACCATCGAAGCGGCGCGGGCGGGTGATGCGGGCAAGGGCTTTGCCGTTGTCGCCGGCGAAGTAAAGGTGCTCGCGACCCAGACCAAACAGGCCACCGAGGATATCCGCGAGCAGATCACGGTACTGAACGAAGCGACAGGTCAATGTGTCGGCAGCATCAAGGACGTGGCCTCCTCGGTCGACGAGTTGCTGAACACCACGACCGCCATCGCCGCCGCGATCGAGGAACAGAATGCCGCGACCGCGGAGATCGGCCGGAATACCGACATCACCGCGGAGGAGACCCACTCCATCACGCAAGCAATTGGCGATGTCAGCGCCTCGGTACAGATCACTGAGACGACGGCACAATCCGTCAGCCAGACATCCGCCCTGATGCAGGAGAAGGCGGATACGGTCAGCCGCGAAGTGCAAAACTTCCTGCAACGTGTGCGCACGGGTTAGACGCAATCACCACAGAGTAAAAACACCTGGAAACGTGTCGCTGTAAACTCCCGCACCCGGGGAGGAATCACAGCGATACGAGGCCTTGCTCTGGCACGTGAAATGGCGAAAGCATCCGCCCCCTCCCCACCGAAAACGCCATGCAGTCAGACAAGCATCCATCCGGGTGCAGCTTTGCACGATGCGATAATCCGAATTTTCCTGCTGTATGTTGATCTGCCGGGGGAGCTTCTGGCACTTGCTTCCGCAGCCACACATATTACGCGCAATAAAAGAAATATTTTATATATTGTTTTCAACAAGCAATTGAAGACATTCGATTGACGGCATCGGAATTCTCACATTAGAAATCCGTTATCTCAATCAATCGGGGTGGGGCCACGATGACTGTTCATAATCACGATACGAGTAAGGGCGATGGGGTAGCGATCGGTTCACCCAACGTCAAAGGCCGGCTTGTTGTTTTTCCTGAAAAAGGCGACGCAACCGAATGGCATAAATACGGTGCCGACGAGACCTACACGGTTACCGCGCTGACACGTTTTCTGTTCCGCCGGGAAGTCCGCCGGGCCGACGGCACAACCGATGCCGAGGAATATGATCTTCAGCCCGGCTCGACGATCAAGCGCTCCGGTCCCTTCGAACACCGCGTCATCAGCCAGTCCGAAGAACCCGCCATGTTCCGGAAAGGTTAAGACCACGGAACCGAGCCTGCACAATCTGGCGGACCCGGATCGGGTCCGCCCTCTATTGCCATGGTCATGCCCCGTATCCAAGCTAAGATGCATCCAAGCATGGCCCTCTCCGGGGCATATTCCGTCGATGCCTGAGAGATGCCGCCCATGACCGGACCAACCTCCGATACGAGCCAGACCGCTCCCGGATTACCATTCGTCGAGCTGGCTGACCTTTTGAGTTCGCTTGTGGCCGTGGACAGCATTCCGGCACTCAGCCAGGTGCTTGATCAGCGCGTTCCGCAGATCCTGTCATGCGACCGTTCCCAGATCGCCCTGATCGACACAACGGGCAAAAGCCTGACAACGTATCCGGCCACTACATACCCGGCGGCGGAGGGTCAGGCCATTTCCCTTGAGGATCCGGACTCGCCGCTGTCCCGCTGCATCCGCATTCGTCAGTCCATATCAATCGGGGAAAAGGCGCCGGCACGATCTCCCCAACAGACAACCCTTGCCGCTCCTCTCATGACGGCCTCGGGTCCGGTCGGAGCCATCGCGGCAATCGCCGACCGTGAGAACGCCTTCTCGGATATTGACCGCGAAATTTTCCGGTCCATTGCCGCTACAACAGCGGCCGTTCTGCTGTCCTTCCTCGACCGGGACACCCATCTGGCCGCCGCTCAGGATGAATCCCGGCAGCTGCATGAAGAACTGAACGCCGCCCTGCAGGCGATCCCGCATCCGGTGATCATTTACGACAAGGATTTCAACTTCCGGGCCTGGAACGACGCCTTCGTCGAGATCCAGGGCTACACCGAAGAGCTCATGCACAAGATGGGCGGCATGTACGGCCTGTTACGCTATGAGGTTGAAGAGCTGGACTCGTTCCCCGGGCAAACGATCGAGGAAATCTGGCAACAATATCTCGATTACTACGAGTTCGAGGACTTCAATCACTCGGTCCAATACTGGCCCATGCGGCAGAAACATATCGACCGGCGCACCCGGAAAACCGAATCCGGCGGCTGGGTCTCGGTGCTGGTCGACATCACCGACTGGATGGAAGATCAGGAAAAGATCCGTCAGGCAAGAGACGAGGCCGAATCAGCTGCCCGCGCCAAATCCGCTTTTCTGGCCAACATGAGCCATGAAATCCGGACGCCGCTCAACGCAATCATCGGCTTCACCCAGCTCGTCCTTCGCGGAAATCTGACACAGAAGCAGAACGAGCATCTGACACAGGTTGAAAGCTCCAGCCATCTGCTCCTCAGAATTCTCGACGACATTCTCGATTTCTCGCGCATTGACGCCGGTATGCTGGAGCTTGAGCATCTGCTGTTTCATCGAGATGACATGCTTGGAAACGTCATCGCGCTCACCGGCAACAGCATCAGCGCGCCAGACGTCGATCTGCTCCTCTCGGTCGGGGCCGATGTCCCCGAGCAGCTCATTGGGGACCCGTACCGGCTCGCCCAGATTTTGCTCAACCTCACCAGCAACGCGGCCAAATTCACACATAAAGGCTCGATTATCCTGCGCGTTGATCTGGTGGAGCAGGATGCGGCAAGTGCAACGCTTCGCTTTGTGGTCAGCGACAGCGGTATCGGCATGGCGCCGGAGCAGTTCAAGAGCCTGTTCCAGGCTTTCAGCCAGGCCGACACCTCGACAACGCGGCGTTATGGCGGCAGCGGCCTTGGCCTGGCGATTTCCAAAGCCCTGACCACACTGATGGGGGGGGCAATCGGTGTGGAAAGCGTGAAGGACGAAGGCAGCAGCTTCCATATTACAGTGAGATTTGAAACACCGGCCGAAGTCCTGCCCGCCAGGACGCACGCTGGCCTGACTGACTTGCGTGTCCTTGCCGTCGACGCCTCCGGCAAGGCGAGGGAATGCATAGCCCGTTCCGTTGAGCGGCTCGGTGTCACCGTTACAGCGGTGGCCGACTGCAGCGCAGCGGAGGAAGCCCTGCGCCTGGCCGAACTTCCCTATGACATCCTGATGCTGGATAACGGCCTCGCCACACCGGACACGGTAACCCGCCTGCGCACGGCACTGCATGACCGTCCGGCCATCGCAGGCAGCGAGGTCAAGCGCCTGCTGATCACGACATTTGGCGGGAACGAGATTCGTGAGAAAGCGTCTGCCGCCGAGACGGATGGCATGATTCCGAAGGCTGCGACACCATCGCGGCTGCGGGATATCTTTCTGATGGCCTTTGGGCAGACAACTCCGAAGGAGTATTCCCGCCCCGAGATCAACCAAGATCACCGGGACGCGCTCTCGGGCCTGCGTGTGCTGCTGGCCGAGGATAATGCGGCGAACCAGCGCGTCGCCCGGGAACTGCTGGAACAAGTCGGCATGGATGTGACGATTGCCGAAACCGGGAAACATGCTGTCGAGAGCGTGCTGGCAGAGCCGCCGGGAACCTTCTCCGCCATCCTCATGGACCTGCAGATGCCGGAAATGGACGGCCTCAGCGCGGCCCGGATGATCCTCGGAGATCTGAAGCACAGCACCCTGCCGATCATCGCCATGACGGCCAATGCCTTCGATGACGACCGCCGGAACAGCCGCGACGCCGGAATGGTCGACCACATCGCCAAGCCGGTCGACCCGAACATACTCTACGCTGTACTGGCCAAACATACGGGGTAAGGTTGTTTTCAAAGCTTGGTAAACACCAGGCACGCGATAACAATACTATCCCCGGGAGGTCACTTCAGATGTCGAATGGGACCGATTGTGGAGAAGCCCCTTGCTTCGCTCATTTGCTGGTCGGAGGACATCCGGTCGACCCGGATACCCTGCGTGACGTCAACCGGTTCAGGCGGGCCGAACGGCAACGGCTGTACGAGGTCAGAAAATCCTTTTCGCCGGAACAGCGCGGCGCGGCCACGGAAGCAATCATCAGGGACCTGAAACAGGTCACGGGACCGCTTGAGGGACGGCGCATCGCGGTCTACTGGCCGATGCTGGGGGAGCCCGACATGCGCCCCTGGATGAAGGAAGCGCACAGCCAGGGGGCGCAAATCCTGCTGCCCGAAGTCGTGGTGAAAAAACAGCCCCTGCAATTCAGGGAATGGCAGCCGGGCGCCCGCATGGCCCGTGGCATCTGGAACATTCCGGTGCCCGCCGAAGGGGCCATCGGCATTCCCGACCTCGTCATCTCGCCGCTTGTCGGCGTCGACGATGAATGCTTCAGGCTCGGCAATGGCGGCGGCTATTACGACATGACCCTGGCCGGCCTCTCACCCCGCCCGCATATCATCGGGATCGGCCTGCCCGGATGCGCAATCCCGACGATCTTCCCGATGCCGTGGGACATTCCCATGGATATGGTCGTTCTTGGCGACGGCGTCCCGCGCGAACGGATGGCGCGGTAGCCTATCGGCGCCCCCGCCATTCGGAGGGCGAACAGCCACAGAACCGCCGGAACGCGGCCGCGAACTTCGCCGGGTTCGAATAGCCGACCTGCAAGGCGATCTCCATGACCGTTTCCGCTGTCCCGAGCAGCTCCTTCGCGCGCTCCATACGCCGGAAAGTAAGATATTCATACGGGGCATAGCCGGTCGCGGCGCGGAATGCCCGTGTCAGGCTTCGAACATCGCGATCCAGCTCTCCCGCGATATCCATGACCTTGAGATCCAGGCCGATCCGGCTGTCGATCAACTCCACCGCCCTCTGCAACTCCCGTGCGGACAAGGGCTTTACCCGCCTGCCGGAAGCAGACGGCAACGGGCGGTCAATCTCGACAAACCGGCGCAGGATCAGGTCCAGACCGTGATCCAGAAACGCGGTGGAAAGACCATGCACCTGCGCATCGCGCCAGAGCGCGGTCATCACCGAGCCAATCAACGGATCGTCACCCAGACATCCGGCTGCGGGCACCATCGCCTCCAGCCCCCCGACATCCGCCAGCGCGGCTTGGGCCCGTTCCGGACTTATATTGATACCCAGTAGCCGCGCCTTGGGAGAGAAACCCACTGCCCTCGTGCCCGGCAGTGCCAGGGCCTGGGTCCCGGAGCGGAAAGTACCACCGACCTTTCCCCAGTCGCCCGACCGCAGAAAGCGGCCGGCCTTGCCCAGACACAGGGTCAGCATCAGGTAAGGTGCGACTTCGTATTCACCCTCGAACGCGTTCAGCGTGGCGACGGTCAGCAACGTGCTCCCGTCCCTGTCCGAGAAATGTTCAGAAGGACCAAAGGCACGCTTGGCGACACGCTGCTCGAACTGATAGCTCTCATTTGTCCAGTCAGTGTGAATCATGGCGTCAAAACCCTTATTTGAGCCCGCTTTCGGATCACTTGCCCGCAGACGGAGTAGACAGAGCCTTGGTAATCCGGTGATTTCAATTCCGCAATTAGGAATGATTATCAGTACTATTATCGGAATTTGGGGGTTCTGGCGATGCTCAATGGAATGCGGGATTATCTTTCGGATGCACTGGCGGGCACGCTGGTTGTGCTGGTCTCTGCCGTACCTGCCATCGCGCAGGACACGGAGGGCAACAGCGTCCGGCTGGAAACCATCACCGTCTCCGGCGAATTGATCGAGCGCTCGCAACAGCGCACCGGGACAAGCGTCGAAATCCTCGACGCGGAGGAGCTGGAGAAGCGCCCGGCCATCACCAACATGCGCGACGTGCTGGAAAACACGGTAAACGTCACGATGCCGACCGGCGCCGCGAAAGCGCCAACCATTCGCGGTGTGGACGGCACCGGCCCGGCCGAGAACGCCAACGCCTTCTTCGCCGGCAGCCGCGCCCGCATGGGCCTGCGGATTGACGGCCGGCCCGCCAGTTACAACGAAATCGTTTTCGGAAACTCCTCCCTGTGGGACGTGGAAAAGGTCGAGATTCTGCGCGGCGCGCAAAGCACGCCGGTCGGGCGTAACGCCATCGCGGGCAATGTCGTCATCACCACGAAAAACCCGACGTTCGAGCAATCCGGCGCAGTCCAGACCTCTGTCGGGAATTACGAGGGGCGCCGCTTCTCGGGCATGGTCAACACCCCGCTCGTCGAGGATCTTCTGGCCGCCCGTTTCGCGGCAGACTGGCAGGCGGGGGAGTCCTCCGTGAATTACCAACCGTTCCCCGGCACCGACAATCCGGGGGAAATCAGGGCGCTCTCCCTGCGCGGCAAGCTGCTTGCCCGCCCCAATCTCGGGCTTGATTCAACGCTGCTTCTTACCGCATCGCACAGCAGCTACAAGGCGCCGCAGGGCGAGATCATCGTGCGCCCGTTCGAGGAGCGGAACTCCAACTTCCCGGCGCAACCGGTCCACAAGCCCTCGACAACCAGCCTCGGCGGAGAGTTCGAGGTCGACCTGGACGAGAACTGGCGTCTGGAGCTGGATGCCTCCGTTACCGATTTCAGGTTTACCCGGACAGTCACACCGGACAGCTCGAACGCGCGGATCGACACGACCGAACTCGCCATGGACCCGCGTGTCCGCTATTCCGGGGATAATGGCTTCGAAGCCCTGCTTGGCACCCACCTCTACCGGGCCCGGCAGGATGAATTCATCGAGTTCGTCTCGCACCAGAATTTCGACGACGAGACCGACACCTATGCCCTCTATGGCGAGACGATCATCCCGCTCGCGGATGCATGGGAGCTGACTGTCGGTGCCCGGTACGAGCAGGAACAGCACCGGCGCAGCGGTGGCGACGCAACGGGCACCGTTGCCAGCATCGACAGCGACCGGACCTTCAATGCCTTCCTGCCGAGGGTCGGACTGAACTGGGAAGCGGCCTATAACCAGAATTACGGCGTCCAGATTTCCAAGGGATATAACGCGGGCGGCGGCGGCATCGCTTTCGGCTCTCCCAGCCCCTTCCCCATCGTGCATTACGAATATGATTCCGAAACGGTCTGGAACTACGAGATCTATGGGCGCCAGACCCTGATGGGCGGACGGCTTGGCCTGACGCAGAACCTGTTCTATGCCCGCTATACCGACATGCAGCTGCCCTTCGACCTGACGCCGCTCGACACCCGGGACGAGTCCTTCGTCGTCCGTAACGCCGATCAGGTCGTGACCTACGGCGCGGAACTGGGCGCGACGTTCGCACTTTTCGAGAATGTCGACCTGTTCGGCAATGTCGGTCTGCTGAAAACCGAGGTCGAGGAATATCCGGGCTCGGGGATTGAGGGGAACAGCCTCTTCGGCGCTCCGAACATCACAGGATCCGCCGGCATCTCCTGGCAACAGGACGGCTGGAACGCCAGTCTGGCCGCGCGCTATTCGGACAGCTACTTCACGGACATCAACAACCGGCCGCGCGGCAAGACCGACGCCTATATCGTGACGGATGCCGAAATGGGCTACGCCTTCGGCAGCTTCCGCATATTCGGCGAGATCAGGAACATTTTCGATACGGACACCGCCGTCGCCTACTATCCGGGCACCACAGAGGCGGCGGACACCGCCGTCCTGCTCCAGCCGCGCACTTTCCGGCTCGGCATCAGTGCCCGGTTCTGAGCGCCCCGGCCTGTGAACGGCATGTCCCGCATCGCATCGGACGACTCCCTCTGGCCGCTCGGCATCTTGATGCTGGAGGGAGCCCAGTCCCTGCAACAGCACGAACAGATGCTGTCCATATGGGATGACTGGTTCGCCCGTGGCGAGCGCTTCGTCCCGCTGCGGGTCCATCTCGACGAAAGCGCCCTCGATCAGGCGCCCGGCGTTGCCCGCGTCACGAAACAATGGCTCAAGGCCGGCGCCGCCGAAAACATGCGCCGGCTCGTGTCCGCGATGGTTATTGTGGTGCCGCCGTCCCGCTTCGAGGCCATGCGCCAGCTCAGCGTCGAGACGGTTTTCGGCGTCCCGGGCGGTATATTCGCCACCGTTGACGATGCGCTTGAATGGGCAGAGGCGGCGGATCATCTCACGGCCGAGACCGTGACCGCAGCACAGAATATCGTAAACCCGTTTCACACAATCTGAGTCTGGCAGGCGCGGGAAAACCCGCCGGCGATACCCGCTTGCTACTGCTCCAGAACGTAGAAACCTGGCGCGTCGCAGAGCGGAGCATACCCCTTACCCGGCGCGCCCATAGCCGGTAGCGCGGCGCCAGCCGTCGACTGCCCGGCCAGCCAGGCCTGCCATTCGGGCCACCAGGAGCCGTCCTTGTGTGGCGTTTCTGCCATCCAGGTGTCCGGATCGATGTAGGTTTCGCCCGCTTTTTTGGTCGCAACCTGATAATTCCGGCGCGGGTGACCCGGCTCGCTGACGATCCCCGCATTGTGCCCACCACTTGTCAGCAGGAACGTCACATCCGTCGCGGGATGGAAGGTGATCTTGTGCACCGATCTCCAGGGCGCGACATGATCCTTCACCGTACCGACGGCGAATATCGGCGCCCGGATATCCGCCAGATTGATCGGCCGCTCCCCGACCGTAAACTGTCCTGAAGCGAGGTCGTTGTTCAGGAACAGGCTGCGCAGATATTCGGAATGCATCCGGTATGGCATCCGTGTCAGATCCGCGTTCCAGGCCATCAGGTCGTTCATTTCCTGACGCTCGCCCAGCATGTAGTCGTGGACCATGCGCGACCAGATCAGATCGTTCGTGCGCAACATCTGGAAGGCTCCGGCCATCTGATAGCCGTCGAGCACGCCCTGGTCCCACATCATGTTTTCCAGGTAGGCGACTTCGCTTTCCCGGATGAACAGCATCAGCTCGCCGGCCTCTGTGAAATCCACCTGCGTGGCGAAAGTGGTGATGGTTTTCAGACGGTCATCGCCGTCCCGGGCCATGGCCGCCGCCGCGATCGACAGCAGTGTCCCGCCGAGACAATAGCCGACCGCATGAATTTTTGTGTCCGGAACGATTGTTGAGACCGCGTCGAGAGCATCCATGACGCCGCGTTGACGGTAATCCTCCATACCGAGGTCGCGATCCTCCGATGTCGGGTTGCGCCAGGAGATCATGAAAACCGTATGACCCTGCTCGACCAGGTATTTTACCAGGGAATTGTGCGGTGAGAGATCGAGGATGTAGTACTTCATGATCCAGGCAGGCGTGATCAGGACCGGCTCGCGGTAGACCTGCGTCGTGGTCGACTCGTACTGGATCAGCTCGATCAGGTGATTGCGGTAGACGACCTTGCCCGGCGTCACCCCGACATCCCGTCCGACCTGGAATACATCGGCACCGGACGGCTTCTTCCCGGCAATCGCGCGCTGCCAGTCATCCGCCATATGCATGGCCCCGCGCATCAGGTTCGCCCCGCCCTGTTCCGCCGTGGCCTTCAGGGCCTCGGGATTAGTCCAGAGCATGTTCGACGGCGCATAACGGTCAAGCATCTGCCGGGCCATGAACGACACGGCATGCTCATCCTCTTTCGAAAGCCCGTCGACCTCCGTCGTGGCGTTGTGCCACCATTGCTGGGTCAGCAGGAACGACTGGGAAATCATGTTGAAGGGCCACTGACGCCAGGCCTCGCCCGAGAAGCGGCGATCCTGGGCAAGCGGTTCGATACAGGGCTGTGCCTTCGCATTTACCCCGACCATTCCGGCATGGATCGCCAGCCGAGCGGCCTTGCGGGCCGCCTTCTCCACAAGCTCCATATGCTTGCCCGGGGACAGCGCAAGATGGCTGAGCCAATTGAAAGAGGAAGTCGCAAGACCGGCGGGGGAAACGCCGAGAGTCGAGCGCGCCAGATTGGCCTTGAAGGCATGATCTATGGCCTGCGCCGTATAGTGCCCCGGTGTCGGCCGATCACATGCCACGGTAGCCGGCGCGTTGGTGGGAACCAGTGGGACGTTGGCAGAGGCGACAGGTGCTCTTGCGGGCGGGCTGGATGTCCGGAGCGTCTGTTTGCCGGCATCCACGCTCCGGCGGGATTTCCGTGTCCGTGATTTTACTGTATCGGCCTGCATGTCACTGAGCTCCATTCGAGAAACGCGCCCACCAGGAGGGGAATTGCTGCGAGTGGACCTGCCGGCAAAACCGGTTGGCGCCAGCCCGCATCTGTCATCGTGCCCGATCCAGTAACCCAACTTGTGCAGCGCAACATTGATGCAGGTCAAAAGCCAGGCCAATACACCGCTACCCGATAGTCATGCGCAGTTCTTCTATGATCAGCGTCATACCTCCGCTCAAGCCCTCCCCAGTAAACAACTCGTCACACGCATTCGTCTCAGCACCGCCGCCCAGTTCCTCAAGCCGCCCCCTAATCTGTAACCGCCATCGTCACCCTGCATGCGCGGGGGTGACGATAATAATTCAGTGGGAGGAAAATATATTCCGCAAAGTTTCCGCCCCGCCATCACAGCCGGCTCCCCGCCGGGAAGCCGGTCTCGGTCGAGGCCAAGCCGCCAGTGATACAGGGGGTACCACGGGAAAGCGCCAATCGATCTCCCGAAGCGGATCTAGGTACAACGGTCAATGTCGATGACCTTGCATGGAGTGTTGGTCTGAACATAGGGCACACAGCTTTGCTGAATGCGGGCGATAAGCTTTTGTCGCGCGTCTGCCTTCGCAGCGGTGCACCCTTGGTGAGTCAGCGGCCCGGCCGAAGAATTGCTGTAGCCCTTCTCCGTACTGGTGCAGTTGCTGCCGGAATTCTGCTGATTGATGGTCGCTGTTCCTTCGTAACACTGAACCGCGTCCGCGTTTGAAAGAGGAGCCGCAGCCAGCAGCAGCCCCAGGAAGAGAATACGTATCATTTTAGTGCGCCTTTCATGTTTGGAGAAAATTTGCATTTAGAAATACACCTATAGCACGAAAATAACATATTACTCAATTTTCTTGGATAAGGATGCGCATTCGAAATCAGCGCACTTCAATCGCACCCTCACCACCAGCCCCCCATACGGGGCTGATTTGTACTGCTCCCAATCATAGGTCCAGCACCTGATAAACCAGAATTGCGGCTATGCATCTTGTCCGCCGTCGGCGGAGGGTGCGTCCTTGATCGCATCCGCGAATTTCTGCATCAGCCGGACGAATTCATCCATCTCCCCCTCTTCCCAGGAAGCGAAGATCGCACGGCCAATTCTCTCGCGGGCAGCATCAAGCCGGTCGGTCATTGCCTTACCTTTCGGGCTAATGATTGCCTCGCGGACCCGCCTATCCGCCGGGCTGCCCCGACGCTCGATCAGCCCGGAGTCTTCAAGCTTGGCAAGCTGACGACTGACAGTCGTGTAATCCCGCCCCGCCCGGTCGGCCAGATCCACCACACCGATGGGACCGAACCGCCCGATCCCGACAAGAAGCGGGAACAGCGCGCGATCAAGCTGGATGCCCGCTTCCGTGATCAACACCTCGTCCCGCTGAGGGCGGTTCATGACACTGACGATATCAAGCAACGCGCCGTGAAGATTACGAAGCTGATTGCTTATATGTGTATTTTGCACATTTTTCATTGACGTCACACCTGCCTCTATATATGTGCATATTACACATATACATCCACCCGTAACAACAGCGGCTCGGGCGGCTTCGAGGAGAAATACGCCATGGGAACGACGCTTTCCCTGCGCAAATGGGCAACGCCCCTTACCATCGGATCATTCGTCCTGATGTCGGCAACAGGCGTCATCATGTTTTTCGACTGGGAGCCGGGTCAGACCACCATTGTCCACCAGTGGTTCTCCTGGATCTTTCTGGCCGGGACCGGCAGCCACATTCTGATCCATCTGCGTCCGTTCAAACAGCATGTGAAATCGCGATGGGGGCTGGCCTGCCTGGCAGCCATCGCCATCATCCTCACAGCCTCGTTCTTTTCCTGGGGACTGATCAGCGGCCCACGCCTGAAAGGCCCCATCGAAGAAGCACTGGTCGACGCGCCGCTCTCTGCCCTGGCGGCGGCAACCCATGCCGACCCGGCGGAGCTGATCGCCCGCCTCGCACTGCTCGGCTACGAAACAACTGAACAGGCGTCCATTCGCGAGCTTGTCACCGCATATGGCGTAGATGAGAACGAGATCCTGGGAATTATCTTTCTGGCTGGATCGAAGGAACACGGCTCGTAACCCAAGCGTATCCCGACACTCGGCGCGTCATCATGAGTTGCGCAGGGAAATTTTAAATTCCAACCAGCTCTTCGGCATCAAACCGCCTCCGGCACCCGCGCCTCTTCCAGCGCCTCCGCCTGCCGCTTCGCCAGTACATCCACATCGAAATCCGCGATCAAATCGTGGAACAACCGGTACCAGTTCACTTCCGCCTTCAGGTGCAGGAAGACCGAGCCGAGGCCGATGGCGGCGCGGTCCATCAGGACGAATTCGCGGGGCGGTTTGACCCCGCGCAGGCGGCGGAGTTCGACATGGACTTTTTCCGCCACCTCGCGGCCATACATGCCGGTATTGGTTTCCTGGATGCGGCGCGCCTTGTCCTCCATCAGCGGGGCATAGATGAAGCGGGCCCACATGTTCAGAACCCCGACGGTTTCCTTATCCAGCCCTTCGAAGCCCCAGCTTTCATAGGCATGGACCGCCAACGCCTCATCATCGGTCGAGAGCGCGTTGTAGAGGTCGATGACGCCCTTGACGAAGCTCGGCGGGAAGACGCGGATGCAGCCGAAATCGAGCAGATTGACGGAGCCGTCCGGGCGGACCGAGTAGTTGCCGAGATGCGGATCGCCATGGATCACGCCGTATTCGTAGAACGGCACGTACCAGGCCCGGAACATGTTGAGGGCGACCCGGTTACGGCTTTCCTGATCGTCATGCGCCGCGATGAAATCGAGCAGCCTGGCACCATCCAGCCAGTTCATGGTCAGCACGCGCGGCGTGGTCAGGGTATCGACGCTCTGCGGTACATGCACGCCCGGCTCGTCCTTCAGCATCAGGCCGTAGAGCGCCATGTGCCGGGCCTCGCGCTGGTAATCCAGCTCCTCGCGCAGGCGGGCGGAGAGTTCCTTGTAGATCTCGTCCGTATGGATCGCCTTGTCGTAACGGGCATAGATCGAGAAAATCAGCCGGAGCTGGCGCAGGTCGGCCTCCACGGCCGACTGCATGTCCGGATATTGCAGCTTTACCGCCAGCGGTTTGCCGTCCGCATCCGTCGCCTTGTGCACCTGTCCGAGGGATGCCGCCGCCGCCGCGTCATGCTCGAAGCTGCCGAATTTCTGCTGCCAGCCGGCGCCCAGCTCCCGGCTCATCCGGCGCTTGACGAACAGCCAGCCCATGCTCGGCGCGTCGGCCTGAAGCTGCACCAGCTCGTTGGTATATTCCTTCGGCAGCGCGTCCGGGATCGTGGCCAGAATTTGCGCCACCTTCATCAGCGGCCCCTTCAGACCGCCCAGAGCCTCGCGCAGCTCCGCCGCGTGCGCGCCCTTGTCCAGCTTCATGCCGAGATAGCGCTCGCCCGCAACCCGCGCCGCGAGGCCGCCGACAGCGCCCGTCACCCGTGCGTAGCGCTTCACGCGGCCGCCGAGGGAATTGCGTTCCTGATCTTTCATCGCCGTGAAGATAGGACGCGGCACCGGCAATGCCAGAGGTAAAACGACACGGCTCTTTCGGGATTGCCCGAAGAGAGTGCCGGCGCTAGGCTCCGCCCGCCGTCTCGCAAGGGACGGCATTGTTCTCGGGGCGGGGCGAAACTCCCCACCGGCGGTAACATGGGCCAACCTGTACGGGAAAGCTCATGAAGCCCGCGAGCGCCCGGCGACCGCCGGGGTCAGCAGATTCGGTGCAACTCCGAAGCCGACGGTCACAGTCCGGATGAAAGAGAACGGCATGGGAGCGGAGACTGCCCTCGCGGGTTCCGTCCCCTGTTTGTACTCGGCCTCGATTCCAGTCATTGATGCATGGAGTTGGAACCGAAAATGAATACCTCACCAAAAGATACCGGTAGCCCGTCCGGCGGCAGGATCGCCTTCATCCAGGCGAGCTGGCACAGCGACATGACCGACCGCGCGCGGGACGGCTTCACCGACGAGATGAAGCAGCGCGGCTTCGATACGTCGAAGATCGATTGCTTCCGCGTCCCCGGCGCCTTCGAAATCCCGCTGACCGCCATGAAGCTGATTGCCAGCGACCGCTATGCCGCGGTCATCGCCTGCGGCTTCGTCGTCGATGGCGGCATCTACCGGCACGATTTCGTCGCCTCCGCCGTGGTGGACGGATTGATGCGGGTGCAGCTCGATACCGGCGTGCCTGTCTTCTCCGTCGTGCTGACGCCGCACCACTTCCACGAGACGGAGGACCATACGGCTTTCTTCCGGGAGCATATGGTGGGCAAGGGCCGGGAGGCCGCCGGGGCCTGCCTCGACGTGCTCGCGCTGGAAGAAACACTGGCTGCCTAGCCGCCCGGCACCTCCCGGACACGGCCCTCTCACCGGCACGTGAGTGGCCGTGCCCGGCTCCCTGCCCTATGTCTGTTCCTGAGCTTGGTCCCGAGTTTGGTATCGCCGGAGGAACATCATGCTGCTGAAGCGACTGAAGGGCTGGGAATTGCCGGAACGGGCGGTCACGTCCGAATCCGTCTTTCACAACAGGCGCGCCCTGCTGAAAGGCCTCGCGGCCGGACCGATGATCCTGTCAGCGGCCGCATTGGCCGGATGCAGCGACGAGGCGAGCGCCGAAGCGGATGCGGCGAAACAGCTCGCCGCCGTGCCGCCAGATCCCTCCTCCCATCTCTACCCGGTGAAGCGGAACCCGGCCTATGCCGACGGCGGGCCAAACCGGCCGATCACCGATCCGGATTACGCCACCAGCTACAACAATTTCTACGAGTTCGGCAGCCACAAGGATATCAACCGCGCCGCCCAGGCCCTGAAGATCCGGCCCTGGACCGTGACCCTCGACGGTGACGTGGCCAAGCCGAAGACCATCGATATCGACGACCTGCTGGACCAGATGCCGCTCGAGGAGCGGGTCTACCGGCACCGCTGCGTCGAGGCCTGGTCCATGGTCGTGCCGTGGAGCGGCTTCCCGCTGTCCGCGCTGGTGAAACTGGCGGAACCACTGTCCTCGGCGAAATATATCCGCATGGAAACCTTCATGGACCCGGAGACAGCCAAGGGCCAGAAGCAGCATTGGTATCCGTGGCCCTATATCGAGGGGCTGACCATCGAGGAGGCGATGAACGACCTCGCCTTCATCGCCACCGGCATTTACGGCAAGCCCATGCCGCGTCAGAACGGCGCCCCGCTGCGGCTGGCCGTGCCGTGGAAATACGGTTTCAAATCGACCAAATCCATCGTCCGCTTCACCTTCACGTCCGAGCGCCCGGTGTCTTTCTGGGAAGAGCTGCAGGACAGCGAATACGGCTTCTGGGCGAATGTGAACCCCGAGGTTCCGCATGCCCGCTGGAGCCAGGCCTCCGAACGCCCGCTCGGCGGCGGAAACGACCGGATTCCGACCCTGCTCTATAACGGTTATGCCGAGCAGGTGGCGGGTCTCTACAAGGGCATGGAGGGCGAGCGGCTCTTCACCTGAGGCCCTGAACAGACGGCCGGTCTCGGTGGCGGACATAACCGGCTCGCCATGTCCGGACACTCATCTGGACTTTATCTGAAATTAGTGTGGGTATAGGCCCGCGGGGAAACGGCAAATTAACGTTTTCCCGCGTATCTTCGTGCGCCTTGCACTCTCACAGTCTCCGAACAGATGACCGCTTCCGATAAAGACATGGCTCTGGCCAAGCTCCGCGCTCACCTCCCGAATGCGGATGAAAGGCTATTCGCCTTCTTCGCCGCCTGGGTCGATGCTCGCGGAGACGCGCTTGTACCGGCTCGAAAAGCCTTTTCACCGGTCACCATTCCGGAGCTTTTGAGCTTTATCTGGATCTACAAATTTGACCCGGAGCAGGATGATTTCATATGTCAGCTCGCCGGTGAGACTGTGAATGACGCATGGGGAAAGAGCATTCGCGGCCGGCGCTTGCGAGAGATTGTCGGAGAGAAGGATTTTCCGACGGTCAGAACACGCTGGGCCACCATCGTGGGACGCCCGGCCGCTCTCTATGGCACGGTAGAAGAAAAACTGGCGTTCCAGGCAACCTGGCAGGCCGAGCGTTTGCTTCTGCCCATGTCGTCCGAGGACGGGACGATCGATGTCATTATCGGCCTCAGCCTCTATACCCTTCAGCGCAGAGCCACCGACGAAAAGCTGGGCGTATCCGGACGGACGATGCATTTTCCCTGCACCGATTTCAGGCCCTGTAGCGTTTCCTGTTAGGCCGGACTCAGCTGTTTGCGGACCCGCCTGTACATCACCAGATCCGTATCCGCGATATGCACCAGCGGCAGGGTCCGGGAAAGCTCATTCAGGAACGCGAACACACCCGGCACCCCAGGCTTGTAGTCATGCCACAGGATGACCCCTTCATCCGCCAGCATGTTCAGCGCCTTGCGGGTATCGTTCTCCACATAGGAGCGGGTATGCGCGCCATCCACGAAGACCAGATCCACGGAGCCGCGCAAGGGGGCCTCATTGTATGATTTGCTGTCGGAAAAAATCTGCCTGATATGCCGTTCCGAGGAGCGGCCGTTATAATAGAATGTCTCGAATGAGGATTCTGACAGCGCGATATCCCTGTGCTCCCTGTCATCTCCAAACCCGAACTCCGTCGCCGCCAGATCGTCCGGATGCAGTGTCAGGGTGAAGATTTCCGAATCCGGCGCTGCGTTCAACGCCAGGACGTGCGTGGTCTTGCCGGAGCAGGTGCCAAACTCAAAGACCCGCTTCACGCCCTTCGCCAAAGCCGCCATGACCCAGGATTCCCGGTCGGAGAGAGACGAGACCACACCTTCTCCGCCAATAAACCTGACTTCCGAATCCGGGCTCGGTCCATAGCCGCTCATCGCGAAGCAGGGAGCGATTTCCTCCAGCTTCGCCTTACGCACCGGATAATCCGAAAAGGCGAAGGCCCGCTTTTTCTGCCGCCGGAGCTTCAGCATCCGCCGGGTGACAAAAAACAGGGCGGCAAGCGACAGCAGATTGGTCACGAGAAGAAGGATTGTCAGCCAAGCGGGCCAGGCGAGCATGGATACCATTCCAGTGCGGGAGCAATTTCCGGATCGCCCCGAGACATGACGATGCGTCGAATAGCTGTCAAGAATCCGCTTTTCGGTGTTTTGGAAACGGCAGGAACGGGGGCAGACCCATGACAAATACGGCATCCGAACAGCGGGGGCACTGCCTCTGCGGCGCCACGGGTTTCAGTTTTACGGGCCCGGTGAACTGGGCCGGGCATTGCCATTGCGAAAGCTGCCGGCGACAGACAGGCTCCGCCTACACCACCTATATCGGCGTTCCCCGTGACGCGGTGCGTTTCACCGGCAAACCTCCCGCGATCTTCACATCCTCTCCCGGTGTGGAGCGCCTGTTCTGCGGGCAATGCGGAACCCCGATAGCCTTCCGTTCAAATCGGTTTCCGGATGAAATCCATCTGTTCGCGGCCACGCTGGAGGAGCCGGATTCGGTCTCTCCGGAATTCCATGTGTTCTGGCGCGAACGTCTCTCCTGGACAGTCTGCGATGACGAACTGCCTAAACATGCAGGATCTTCTTATGAATAACCCTCGCACGGCTTGTTCCGCTCCGACCGGTTGCTTATGTTCGGAGAAACCTTCAGAGACCGGCTGCGACGCCCCCAGATAGCAGGACTGCCCGCCCCCATGACCGAACACCGCGAGAAAATTGTCATCATCGGATCCGGCGCCGCCGGACTGACCGCCGCCATCTACACGGCCCGCGCCAACCTGAAACCGGTCGTGCTTGCGGGCTTGCAGCCGGGCGGACAGATGACGATCACCTCCGAGGTGGAAAACTATCCGGGCTTTGCGGACGTCATCCAGGGTCCCTGGCTGATGGAGCAGATGCAGAAGCAGGCCGAACATGTCGGCGCGCGGATCGTCTACGATCTCGTCACCTCGGTCGATTTCTCCAAACGGCCCTACACATTGTCCATGGATAGCGGCGACACGTTCGTTGCCGATGCGGTGATCATCGCCACCGGCGCACAGGCACGCTGGCTCGGTCTGGAGAGCGAGCAGACCTACAGCGGAAAAGGCGTCTCGGCCTGCGCAACCTGCGACGGGTTCTTCTTCCGCAATCAAGACGTCATCGTGGTCGGTGGCGGCAACACCGCTGTCGAGGAGGCCCTTTATCTCGCCAATATCGCCTCCAAGGTCACACTGGTGCATCGACGCGATACGCTGCGCGCCGAGAAGATCATGCAGGAGCGGCTGTTCCGGCATGAGAAGATCGACATGGTCTGGGACAGTGTTGTCGAAGAAGTGCTCGGCGGCGACGGTCCGATGGCCGGTGTCGAAGGCGCACGCATCAAGAACATCAAGACCGGTGAAGTCTCAGAGATTGCCGCGACCGGATTCTTTGTCGCCATCGGACACGATCCGGCGACGAAACCCTTCGTCGAAGCGCTGGAAGCGGATGCGGAAGGTTATCTGATCACCGAAACAGGCAGCCCTCGCACGTCCATTCCCGGCATATACGCGGCCGGCGATTGTGTCGACAAGGTCTACCGGCAGGCCGTGACCGCTGCCGGAATGGGCTGCATGGCCGCGCTGGAAGCAGAAAAATACCTGGCAGCCCTTGAGGACTCCGCGGCCGAAGCCGCGGAATAATTCCGCCGCTCCCGGTAACGATCCGATAACCCTTTTGCCTTAAAGTGCTTTTTACATCGTGTTCCTCTGGCCCATGGGACTCCTCTGGCTTAGACTGATGCACGGAACATTGAGCTAAAAGGCAGATCGGTTCATCATGGCCATGGACTGGGATAAACTTCGGGTATTTCATGCCGTTGCCGAAGCGGGGAGCTTCACGCACGCTGGCGAGACGCTTAACCTCAGCCAGTCCGCTGTCAGCCGGCAAATCAGCCAATTGGAAGATTCCCTCAAGGTTGCGCTGTTTCACCGGCACGCGCGCGGCCTGATCCTGACCGAGCAGGGCGAGACCCTGTACCGGACGGCGCGGGACGTCTTCGCCAAACTCGCGGCAGCGGAAGCGAGCCTGTCCGAAGGCAAGGAATTGCCGCGCGGCCCGCTGAAGATCACCACCCCCGTCGCTTTCGGCTCAACCTGGCTCGCCTCGCGCATCGGCAAGTTTCTCGAGCTCTATCCGGAAATCACGGTCAATCTGATCATCGATGACGGCGAGCTGGATCTCGGCATGCGGCAGGCGGACGTCGCCATCCGGCTGACACCGCCGCGCCAGCCGGATCTGATCCAGCGTCACCTGAAGAACATCAAGCTGCATCTCTACGCCGCCCCGTCCTATCTGAAACATGCGGGCATGCCGCAAAGCGCTGAAGAGCTGCAGGACCACCGCCTGGTGCTTTACGGGGATACGCCGCACCCGCCCTTCCCCAACGTGAACTGGCTGCGCGATGTCGCGACCGGCGGTAACCGGCGCACGCATATGAACACTTTCTCGGTGAATAATTATTACGCGATCCTGCGCGCGGTGCAGGGTGGTGTCGGCATTGCCGCCATACCGGATTATCTGGCCCAGGAAGACAGCAGCCTGGTGCGCATCATGCCGGATATCGAAGGCCCGCAGGTTCCGGCCTATTTCGTCTACCCGGAAGAGCTCAGGCATTCGAAAAGAATTACCGTATTACGCGATTTTCTTATTCAGGAAGTCGCCCTGACGCAATTCTGAGTCTGACGGGAAAAAGGCCAATTTCGCTACCCGCATAACGAATTTAAAGTCGAATGGATTTTCGGGCTTTGATTCGTTTTTATTTCCGTTTCACTAATTTGACATCTTAAGGGCAAAGGCCATGCAATTTTTGCATATCGGAACTGAACAAAAATGCATGGTCGTTAACGTCTTATAGACATATCTAACTCATTATCACGGTGCTGCTTTGCAGCATCTGTCCTTCAGGCCCCCGCCTGAAGTAGAGGGCCCTTCGGGGTCCTACGTCTCCCAGACGTGAAGCCTCCCTGTTCAACTTGCCGGGAACC
>NZ_CAXBDC010000015.1:0-55099 GCF_963974195.1 uncultured Nisaea sp. | reverse complement strand
TGCACCGGCTCTCCCTGCGCTTCCATCTGGATCGCCAGACCGGCGGGCTGACCCGGGTGATCGAGCGGGGCACCAAGGCTATCGAGTTCCTGCTCAACTTCATGCTTTTCAACATCCTGCCAACATTGTTCGAGATCTTTCTGGTCTGTGGCGTGCTCTGGTGGATGTTCGACTTCAGGTATGCCATCGCCACCTTCGGGACGATCTTTTCCTACATCGCCTTCACCATGCTGGTGACGGAATGGCGGCTGAAGATCCGGCGCCGGATGAATACGATGGATAATCGCGCCAATACCCGTGCGGTCGACAGCCTGCTGAACTACGAGACGGTCAAATATTTCGGCAATGAGATGCATGAGGAAGAGCGGTATGACCGCTCCATGCGGAGCTACGAGGATGCGGCCGTCAAAAGCCGGACCAGCCTGTCGCTGGTCAATGTCGGTCAGGGCGGGATCATTGCCGCCGGGCTGATGGTCGTCATGGCGCTTGCGGGGGGCGATATAGCCTCCGGAAAGGCGACGGTCGGCGATTTCGTCATGGTGAATACCTATCTGATCCAGCTCTATATGCCGCTGAATTTCCTCGGCTTCGTCTATCGCGAGATCAAGCAGTCCCTGACGGACATGCAGCAGATGTTTCTCCTGCTCGACGAGGAGCAGGAGATCGAGGACGCGGTGGATGCGAAAGACCTGGTGGTCGAGAAAGGCGCGGTCCGGTTCGAGAATGTGAAGTTCGGTTACTCGGCCGAACGCGGCATTCTGAAGGGCATCAGTTTTGATGTCCCCGCCGGCAAGACGGTCGCGCTGGTCGGCCCGAGCGGTGCCGGTAAATCGACCATTTCACGGTTGCTGTTCCGCTTCTACGATATCGACGACGGCGCCATCCTGATCGACGGTCAGGACATCCGCTCCGTCACCCAGGCGAGCCTCAGACGGGCGATCGGGATCGTCCCGCAGGACACTGTGCTGTTCAATGATACGATCTACTACAACATCGCCTACGGCCGGCCCGGCGCAAGCACTGCGGAAATCGAGGAGGCGGCCCGTCTGGCCCGTATTCATGACTTCATCATAAGTCTGCCGGACGGTTACGAAAGCACAGTTGGCGAACGCGGGCTGAAGCTCTCTGGCGGTGAAAAACAGCGTGTGGCGATTGCCCGGACATTGCTGAAGCAGCCAAAGATTTTCCTCTTCGACGAAGCGACATCGGCACTCGACAGCCAGACTGAAAAGGCAATCCAGACCAGCCTCTCCGAGGTCAGCCAGGATTACACGACCCTGGTCATCGCGCATCGTCTCTCGACCGTGGTCGACGCGCACGAGATCATCGTGCTGCGTGAGGGCGAGATTGCTGAACGCGGCAATCATGATGCTCTGTTGTCACAGGACGGGATCTATGCCGCGATGTGGCGGCAGCAGATGCGGGAGCAGTCTGTGGCGGAGCCGGCTGAAAAACTGGACGTGGCGGGGGGCAACGCCTAAGGCTTCCTAGTGTGACAAGGATCTAGAACGGAACGATGACAGTTTACAGCCGCACCAACCCGAGTCCTCGCTATACAGCATTGCTGGAACTTTACAAATCAATGCATGCGGAAGGATTTGAGCGCAACGAGGACGGTGTGGTCGCGAATGTTCGTGCCGAGGAGGCGTACCCGGGGCAGCAACTCTTGTCACACATTGGCCGTATACGGGAGTTGATCAACAAGCATGGTGCTGCGACCGTTCTTGACTACGGTTGTGGCAAGGGAGCGCAATACCGCACCGTCCAGCTGCGCGATCAGAATGGTAAAACCGGCACGGTTCAACAGTACTGGGGCGTTTCGGAGATCAGGTTGTATGATCCTGGCGTTCCATCATTCTCCCGCCTTCCTAAAGCTGCATCGGATGGTGTTGTGTGCACCGACGTTCTTGAGCATATCCCTGAAGCAGATTTGCCCTGGGTTGTGGGGGAATTGTACAGCCTGTCCCGGAAATTCGTTTATGCGGCCATTGCATGCTACCCGGCGCGTGCCATTCTTCCGAGTGGAGACAATGCGCACGAGACAGTGCAGTCGCCGGATTGGTGGCAAGAATTGTTCACCAGGGTCGGGCGTGATTATCCCGGAATTGTCGCTGTTCTGGAATGCGAGACAGGGACATAGGGGGCTGATTCACAGATCATTCTGTGCGTGGACCAAAACGGCGGTGGTAGTGATCATAATAAACTGAGGCTCTGATCGGGAAGATCAGATGGTCCGATAACGGGATCGGAACGATCCTTGCGAATTTACTGCCCCCTATCGACGGATTATTACGCGCTCCCCATAGTCCTCCCGAAATCATCCGTTTTCAGGAGGTCGTAATGGGCCTGGTAGAGCCGAAGAACAAGATCGAAACCCTGCGTGAGCTGGAGAAGAAAGTTCTCTGGCTTGCCATGTGGATGATCCATAACGCTAACCATGTCCGGCCGTCGCGTGACGGGATCAAGGTTGGCGGGCATCAGGCTTCCTGTGCATCCGTGGCGACGCTGATGACGGCGCTTTATTTCGACGTGCTCAAGCCGCAGGACCGGATCGCGGTGAAGCCGCATGCCAGCCCGGTCTTTCATGCAATTCAGTACATGATGGGGCGGCAGGATCAGTCCGCGTTGGAGAGCTTCCGGGCGCTCGGCGGCGCACAGTCCTATCCCTCCCGCACCAAGGACCGGGACGAGGTGGATTTCTCCACCGGCTCCGTCGGCCTTGGCGTTGCCATGACGCTGTTCGCCTCCATGGTGCAGGATTATGTGCGGCTGCATCATCTGGTGCAGGACCAGGGGCTGCAGCAGCAGCCCGCCGGCCGGATGATCGCCATCATGGGTGATGCGGAGCTGGACGAGGGCAATATCTACGAGGCCATGCTGGAGGGCTGGAAATACGACGTCCGGAATCTCTGGTGGGTGATCGACTACAACCGCCAAAGCCTCGACGGTGTGGTTTCGGACGGTCTGTTCCAGAAGATCCGGCAGTTCTTCGGCACGGTCGACTGGAACGTCAACATGCTGAAATACGGCAAGAAGCTGGAGCGGGTGTTCCAGCAGCCGGGCGGCGAGGCGCTGCGGAACTGGATCGACGAATGCCCGAACGATCTCTACAGCGCACTGACCTTCAAGGGGCAGGCCGGTGGCGACAGCACCTGGCGGGATAATCTGAAGCGGGACCTGCACGGGGTCAAAGGCATCAAGTCGATCCTCGACGATCACGACGACGAGACGCTGCATGCCCTGATGACCAACCTGGCGGGACATGACATGGAGGCGGTGCTGGATGCCTTCCATGGCGTGAAGGATGACAGCCCGCAATGTTTCATTGCCTACACGGTGAAGGGCTTCAATACACCGCTGGCCGGGCACAAGGACAACCATGCGGGCTTGATGACGCCGGACCAGATGGAATTCTTCCGCACCCATATGGGCGTACCGGAAGGGGACGAGTGGGACCCGTTCGCCAATCTCGACATGCCGGCGGAAGAGGTCCGTGATTATCTCGCCGGTGTTTCCTTCAACCGGGGCGGATCGCGCGTGCATCATGCAGCGAAGGTGGAGATGCCGGAAAGCATCGTGCCGAAACGCGCCGCGAAGACATCGACGCAGCAGGCCTTCGGCGCGGTGCTGAACGAGCTGGCGCGCGGCAATTCGGCTCTTGCCTCCCGCATCGTCACGACCTCGCCGGACGTGACGGTTTCGACCAATCTCGGCCCCTGGGTGAACCAGCGCGGGATCTTCAGCCTGGACATGCGGAACGATGTGTTCCGGGACGAGAAGGTGGCCTCCGCGCAGAAATGGCTGCGACATGGTGGCGGCCAGCATTTCGAGCTCGGCATCGCCGAGAGCAACCTGTTCCTGATGCTGGCCTCGCTCGGCCTGTCCGGCCCGCTGTTCGGCACCCGATTGCTGCCGGTCGGCACGCTCTACGATCCGTTCATCGCGCGCGGACTCGATTCACTGAACTACGCCTGTTACCAGGGTGCCCGTTTCATGGTTGTGGCGACACCTTCCGGGATCTCTCTCGCTCCGGAAGGCGGGGCACATCAGTCCGTCTCAACGCCGCTGATCGGTATGGGGCAGCCGGGCTTGCTCAGCTTCGAGCCGGCCTATGCGGACGAAGTGGCCGAGATCATGACCTGGGGCTTCAACTACATGCAGGCGGATGACGGTGGGGCGGTTTACCTCCGCCTCTCCACACGCCCGCAGGAGCAGCCGGAACGGGAGATGACCGCCGATCTCAGGCACGACATCGTCTCCGGCGGATACTGGCTGCGTGAACCGGATCCGCAGGCGCCGGCCGTGATCGTCTATACCGGTGCGGTGGTGCCGGAAGTGCTGCAGGCGCGTGAGATGCTGGAGGAAGAGTTGCCGGGTATCGGCGTGCTGGCGGTGACAAGTGCCGACAAGCTGTATGCTGGCTGGCAGGCGCGTGTCCGGCGGCCGAACACGCCCGTATCCCATCTGGAGAAACTGATGGGCGATCTTGGCCCGGAAACCCGGATCATCACGGTGCAGGACGGCCATCCGGCGAACCTGAGCTGGATCGGCAGCGCCCTTGGCCGCCGCCTGTTCCCGCTTGGCGTAACCGGCTTCGGCCAGTCCGGCGATCTGCCGGACCTCTATCAGACCTACGGCCTCGACGCTGAATCGATCATGGACGCCGTGGCGGCGGCCTGTGTCGACAAGGCGCGCGGCACGCCGATGGCGGTCTGAGCGTTAGCCTCAGGCGAAGGCCGCTTTCAGCTTGAAGCGCGGGACCGGGTGATCCCAGTCGCCGCCTTCAAGCAGTCGGGCGGCGGCATATCCCCAGTCGTCCGAGCCTTTCGCTCCCATGCCGTTGCCGCATGTGGCAACGGCAAGGCGGTCGCCCGCGACATAATCGATATAGGGCAGGCCTGACGGGCTATAGGTGGTGACGCAGGTATCGGTATGGCGCTCGGGGCATTCCTTGAGGACCGGGATCAGGCGTTCGACGGTTTCGGTGAGTTCGATCCTGTTTCGCTCGGAGCCTGTCGAGCGGAACCAGTTCGTCAAATCCTCGCGGGTTTTCATCTTCGGGTCGGCTTCGGTGCCGATGCCGAGCTTGAGGTAGAGATTTCCGTCGGGATATCGGATCGGCGGCAGGATGTAGGAGCCGGCATATCGGTCGATGATCGTCGGCATGTTGGACAGCACCTCGGCTGCCATGTCCGTTATTTTAATGAGCAGGACGGTTCTGCCATAAACAGTGATGGCGAGCGGGCGGGGCAGCAGCTTGCAGGCGGCTGTATAGCCACCGGTCGCGACCAGAACCCGTTCTGCTTCCAAAGTCTGCCCGTCATCGGTGGTTACGGAAACGGACGCGCCATCCACTGAAATCGATGTCGCTGCCGCACGCACGATATGCGCGCCCTGTTTCTCGGCGATGGCGGTTTGTGCCTTCACGAGATTTCTCGGGCTGAGATAGCCGGCGGTTTCGGTCTCCTGAATACCGGCGCAATTGTCCGGCAGGGAAAGAAACGGATAAAGCTCGCGCATGATGCGGGCCGAAATGGTCGTGGCGTTACCGCCGTTTTCCCGTGTCAGGGCGACGGTGGGTTTGATGTCCGGATCTTCTTCGCCAACGATCTTGAGGAACCCTGCCGGGGTGAAGAAGTTGATACCGCTTTCGGCTTCTATTTCGGAGTAGCGTTCGATGGAGCGTGCCGCGGTGATCGACCATTCCGGAGAGGGATCGTAGACACGGGTTATGCGTCCTTCGTCGTAATGGCTGGCGAAGACGCCTTCATGCTGCTGCCGGTCCGATGGCTCATCGGGGCCGATAACGGCCACTCCGTCCTGCCAGGAGGAGAGATGACGTGCTGCGGCGGAACCGATCAGGCCGCGGCCCACGATGATATGGCGGTACATAAGAAACTCTCCGGCATTGAAACTGCCGGAATCCTAGTTCCGTTCGAACAGCGCTTCCAGTGTTCGTAAGAATTTCCGGTAAACAATCGTTGTTCAAATACGAACAGGCCGGCTGCTTGACCGGACCCTGCCGTGCTTAAACCACCAGATGCGGCAGGGCGGCGGTCAGCCAGACCAGAACATTGAAAACAATCGCACCCATAACGACGCAAGACCGTTTCAGATTTTCGGCTTTCAGGGCCATGATCCTCTCCCCCCGTGTCACTCTGCTCTCCTGTCAGGGACGGCAGAGGCACCTTGATGTGAACAGCCTAGGAGCCGTTCGACGTTCTGACAAAAGAAATTCTCGTGATCGATCGTGACCGTATTGTGGCGGAGGAGGATTTGCTGTCACGGTACGGTGATCCCGTGCCAGCCGGGTGATGCACGACTTGGCAGGGGGCGTTGAAATTCGAACCCAAGCAGGGAGGACACCATGCTGATCGGCGTGCCGAAGGAAATAAAAGCGGATGAAAACCGGGTCGGGCTGATCCCGTCCAGCGTTCGGGAGCTTGTCCACCACGGTCATCAGGTACTTGTCGAGACCCATGCCGGTTACGGCATCGGTCTCGATGACGATCAGTATATCGCCGCTGGCGCCGGGATCGCGGCGGATGCCAAAGAGGTGTTCGCCAAGGCGGACATGGTCGTCAAGGTGAAGGAGCCGCAAGCGGCCGAATGCAAGATGCTGCGGGAAGGGCAGATCCTTTTCACCTATCTGCATCTGGCCCCCGATCTGGCCCAGACCAAAGGCCTGATCGACAGCGGCGCGATAGCCATCGCCTATGAGACCGTTACCAATGCCCGTGGTGGCCTGCCGTTGCTGGCGCCGATGAGCGAGGTGGCCGGCCGTATGGCAATACAGGCCGGCGCCCATTGCCTGGAGAAAACCCAGGGCGGAAGCGGGACATTGCTTGGAGGTGTGCCGGGTGTGCCCGCAGGCAATGTCGTTGTCATTGGCGGTGGCGTGGTCGGCACCAATGCGGCGCGCATGGCGATGGGGCTTGAGGCCAAGGTCACCGTGATAGACCGGAGTTTGGAGCGGCTTTATGAGCTGGATCTTCAGTTCGGGCCGATGCTGAACACGATCTATTCCACAGTGGATGCGATCGAAGAGCATGTGATGGCGGCGGATCTTGTGGTCGGTGCCGTGCTGGTACCGGGAGCCGCCGCGCCGAAACTGGTGACGGATGCGCTGGTTGAGAAGATGCGGCGCGGCTCTGTTCTGGTCGATGTCGCCATCGATCAGGGCGGCTGCTTTGAGACATCCCGGGCGACCACGCACCGTGAGCCGACCTATATGGTCCATGACGTGGTGCATTATTGCGTCGCCAACATGCCGGGCGGCGTGGCGCGAACCTCCACCTTTGCGTTGAACAACGCGACACTGCCCTTCGTGCTCGCGCTCGCGGACAAGGGGTATCGGCGGGCTCTGGCCGAGGACCGGCATCTGATGGAAGGACTGAATGTCCATTGCGGAGACGTTACCTATAAAGCGGTCGCGGATGCGCATGGGCTGGATTTCAGAGTGCCGCAGGAAGCTCTCGGTCTTTGAGGCCGGGTGACTGCAGCGGGCGGGAGCGGCGTGCCCGGCGCTCTCCCGCTCTACTGGAGTGGCGGCGCGCGGTATTTAATTTGTATTTTAATAATATCTATTTGGAAATTTTCCGAGAATTATGAAATTCCACAAGCAGTTTCAGTCTGTTAAGATTAATTGCCTCTCAAAAGGAGAGGTGTGATGAACATCCAGAACGGATGAGGATATGACTGTTCAGAACTCGGTCCTGACCCATACGAGCGCTGTGCTTGCGCTCCGGACCTTGAAATCAATCAACACCGAGAGCGACGCCCTTCAGAAGCATCTGTCGACCGGACTTCGTATATCCGGCGCAACGGACAGTGCCTCGAATTACGCCATCGCGCAGGGGCTGCGCAGCGAGCTTGCCGCCTTCGATGCCGTCAATCAGGGGCTGCGCGCGGTAATCGGCCTGACCAAAGTCTCCATGGCGGCAGCGACGTCGGTTTCCAATACCCTCAAGGACATGCGGGCAAAAGCCGTCGAGGGGCGGAACGAAGGGCTGACGGACCAGCAGCGGGTCATCGTTGCGGCGGACTTTATCGGCATGCGGGACCAGCTTGACGACATGGTCGTCAACCAGGCCTCCTTCAACGGGCGCAACATCCTGCAAGACGGGTCATCATCGGTGAATGTGCTGATCAATCTGCAGGGCGACAGCTACACCATCGACAATTACGAAATTCAGGCCATCAATCTTCAACTCGGTCTGCCGGACGCCAATCTGGATAGTGTGGCGAACGCGACGGCGGCGGAGACATATGTCGTCGAGGCCATGGGCACCGTCAGTGATGCCCTGGCCGGACTGGGGGCGTCGACGCGCTTTCTGGAGCAACAGATCAGCTTCAATGAAAGCCTGAGCGATGCGACAGCCGAGGGGTTGGGTAATATTGTAGATGCGGATCTGGCACGGGATTCAGCACGGTTTAACGCTTTGAAGGTTCGTAACGAGCTTTCGATCCAGGTTGTGAATATCGCCAACCAGCGTCCGAATGTCCTTCTCGATCTGTTACGTTAGTCCGGCTGTTCCTGGTCGCTTACTTCGACAACCCGAGCATGTCCCGCATCTTGAACCAGGCCATGCCAAGGGCAAGAACGGCAGTGCGGGCCGGGCCACCGGGAAAACGCAGGTTGGGCAGGCGGGCGAACATGTCGAGCCGTTCGGCGTCCCCGGCCACGGCTTCGGCTATGATCTTGCCGGCAAAGCCGGTCAGGGCCAGCCCGTGTCCGGAGAAGCCCTGCGCGTAATAGATATTGCTTCCGATCCGCCCGAAGTCGGGCATCCGGCTGGTGGTGATGGCGATTTTCCCGGACCAGGCATGGTCGATCGCAACATCGCTCAGTTCCGGATAGACCTTGGCCATCCGCCGCCGCAGGGCGTCCGCCGCGTTCGTGATCGGCCGGCCGGAATAACTGGCGAGGCCGCCAAACAGCAGACGGTTGTCCACGGTCCTGCGGAAATAGTTGAGGGCGGTGTTCGAGTCCGCGACGGCCTCTTCTCCGGGCAGAATGCGGGAGGCCTGATCAGCACTCAGCGGGGCCGTGGCGGCAACGGCGCTAAGCACGGGAGCAACGCGGTAACGGATTTCCGGCACGAGTTCGTCGAGATATGCATTACCGGCCAGGACCAGCATGCGCGCCTTGACCCGTCCGGTCGCGGTTTCGATTGTGACGGCCGTCCCCTTCCGGATGGAGATGGCCCGGCTTTCCTCGAAGATTTTGGCGCCGGCATCCTGGGCGGCTTGTGCCAGACCGTAGAGATAGCCGAGCGGGTTCATATGTCCGCTTCCATGCTCCAGCAGCGACGCTGTATATAGCTGTGAGCCGGTTGCTGCTTCCGTCTCGGCGCGGTTCAGCATTTTGAGGTCGGTGAAGCCGTAGGTTTTCGACCAGGACTCGGCCATCTCCTCCAGCCCGCGTTCCTGCCGGCGGTTCAGGGCTGCGTGGATATAGCCGCGCCGGTAATCCGCCTTGATGGCGTGGCGGGCAATTCGGGTCTGGATATCCTCGATGGCTTCGTTCGCCATGGCCCAGAAACGTTGGGCTGCTTCCATTCCGGCGGCGCGTTCAAACGCTTCCATGCCGCTGCTGTAACCGAGGCAGATCTGACCGCCATTGCGGCCCGAGGCACCATCGCCGATCCGTCCGGCTTCGAGCAGGACAGTGTCATATCCGCGCTCCGCCAGATGCAGGGCCGCCGAGACACCGGTCAGGCCGCCGCCAATGATGCAAATATCTGTGTCGATTTCGCCGGTCAGCTGCTGACGCTGCTCGTGCTCGGATGTGAATGCATGGTAATAGGTTGCGGTAGTCATCGCGCTTATCCGTTTTCAGATATCGGAGCCCTATCACGCTTGTCGTCCCTGGGCGAGGCGGATGATCATAGTGAAACGGCTCGCGGAGCATTTATGTCAGTTGATCTTAAATCCTGGATCAGTGAAAGACGGATAACGGAAGTCGAGTGCATGGTTTCCGACCATGCCGGCATCCCCCGCGGCAAGATCCTGCCTGCGGCGAAATTTCTGGATGGGATTGGAGAACGCGGTCTACGTCTGCCGGAGGCTATCTTCGGTCAGGATGTGACTGGCAGCTATATCGAGGAAAAGGATCTCGATCCGCGGCGCAGCGACATTTTTCTGGCGCCGCAGGCGGACACGATACGGATGGTGCCCTGGTACAAGGAACCGACGGCCCAGATTATCAATGACGCCTATTATCAGGACGGCCGTCCGGTCGATATCTCTCCGCGTATGGTGCTGAAAAAGATCCTGCAGCTCTATGCGGACAAGGGCTGGCGTCCTGTCGTCGCGCCGGAGCTGGAATTCTTCCTCGTCAAAGTGAATCCGGATCCGGATTATCCGTTGGTTCCACCTATCGGCAGGTCCGGCCGCCCAGAGACCGCGCGTCAGGCTTTCGGTATCGACGCGGTGAACGAGTTCGATCCGCTGTTCGAGGATATCTACGACTATTGCGAGGCGCAGGAGATCGATATCGATACGCTGAGCCATGAGTCCGGCGCCGCGCAGATGGAGATCAACTTCAACCACGGCGATGCGCTCGACCTTGCGGATCAGACCTTCCTGTTCAAACGGACCGTGCGGCAGGCGGCACTGGATCACGGCGTCTACGCCACCTTCATGGCAAAGCCCATGCAGGACGAGCCGGGCAGCGCGATGCATGTGCATCAGAGCCTTTACGATGTGAAAAGTGGCCGGAACCTCTTCGCGAACGCGGATGGCAGCCATTCCGAGGACTTCCTGCACTTCATCGGCGGGCTGCAGAAATACCTGCCGGCGGCTCTGCCGTTTCTTGCACCCTATGTGAATTCATACCGGCGCCTGATCCCGGACAGCGACGCGCCAATCAACATGCACTGGGGTGTCGATAACCGGACCACGGGTCTCCGGGTGCCGATTTCGAAACCAAACGAACGGCGCGTGGAGAACCGGGTCGCCGGGGCGGACGTCAATCCCTACCTCGCGATGGCGGCATCGCTCGCATGCGGTTATCTCGGCCTTGTCGAGGAAATCGAGCCGTCAGCGCCGATCGATACCAGTGCCTATGCGCTGGCCGCGAAACTGCCGCGTCATCTGGAAGACGCCTTGTTACGGTTGAACCGGGCCAAGCCGCTGAAGGAGATCATGGGGCAGCGTTTTGTCGACGTTTTCACGTCTGTGAAGCTCGCGGAATCGGCGGCCTATCAGAAGGTTATCAGTGCCTGGGAGCGGGAGTATCTGCTCCTCAATGTCTGATGTGAGTGATCTGGGTCCGGTCCCGACCATCGAAAGCACCGGCGGCACCGTCGAGTTTCCCAAAATGGCGGACGGGGTCCGGATCCGCATTGCCACCTTTCCCGCTCCGGCGGGAGGGACGGCAGGTACTATTCTGATGCTGACGGGCTTCACGGAATTCATCGAGAAGGGGCTGGAGAGCATTGCTGCTCTCCGTGCGCGCGGATACGGCGTCGTCACGTTCGACTGGCGCGGGCAGGGGCTTTCCGACCGATTGCTGCCGCATCGCCGCAAGGGCCATATTTCCGACATGCAGCATTTCCTCAACGATCTGGAGGAGGTGTTGCGGGTAACGCGGTTCGCGAAGCTGCCGGGGCCGCGCGTGATTATGGGACATTCCATGGGCGGGCATCTGGCCCTGCGGGCGGTGCACGATCATCCGGATCTCTTCGAGCGCGCGGTCCTGTGTGCGCCAATGGCTGACATTCTTACGGGAACCTGGCCACGGATGTTTGCCTATGGCCTGGCGAAAACGGCGGTGCGTCTTGGTCTGGGAGATTGTTTCATTCCCGGAGCGGGTCCTTATGTGTCGGGCCAGATGCGGTACGAGAACAACCCGCTGACAACGGACAAAGCCCGCTTTGACCGGATTCATGAGCAGATCGCGCTTAACCCGAATGTTGCCCTTGGCGGGCCGACTTTCGCCTGGGTCTATTCGGCCTTCCGGTCGATCCGGCTGGTCAAACGTCCCTCCTATCTTTCGCAAATCCGTATACCGGTACTGATCCTGAGCGCGGGGCTGGAGAAGATCGTGAGCAATGCGGGCCAGAGGGAGGTCGCGGCTATGCTGCCGGATGCGCGGCTTGTCGAGTTCGCGGAGGGGGCACACGAACTTCTGCTTGAATGCGACACGGTCCGGCATGCGGTCTGGGCCGAGATAGACCGGTTCCTTGTGGGATCCGCCACAACCTGAATTCCTTCGCTTATAGCCGGGGTGTTCACTGGCGGTGGGGCATGATTAGATAGCCTGAAATATAAGAAAATTTAATCTGGAGGAATAACCGGTGCTCCTGATCGAGCGTTTATTTGCCAGTTTGACGAGCTGGCTCTGCAACCTGTGCGATGTGACGCAGGTGGATATCGACATGCACAAGGAGCGGGAATTCGGCATCAAGGCCGTTCCGCACCATGCCGAGAGCATGGAAGCTGCAAGCCGGGCGCAACTCGTTGTGCGCTTCGGGCGATAAACTTGAACTCTTTCCATCGGGAAGGGCATGCTTGGTTTTTGCATGTGCACGAGAGTCTAAATATTAAGAAGCTGGGGTTTTAGGAAAGCAGGCTGATGGCGCTGCCTCCACATGGTGAGCGGGAAATCTGGACGGAAGGGCGCATTTTTTTCTCAAGAAATGCCGGTCCGTTCAATTTGGAACTGCTTCAGAATGCGACCGAAGAATCGCGCGCGGAACGAATACGTCTGACGAATTCCGGTCCATGGGGAAGCATTGTGATCATGCGTAACAGTGTGATGTTCACGCCGGAAGCGCTCGATATGATCCGCAGCAATATGTCTGATCCGGTGCGGAACGGGAATCTCGTGGCCACGGCCTTTGTTGTCCCGCTCGGGACCGAGGGACGCATTTTCTGTAAGGATATTTTCTCCCCTATCTATGCCCTGGCCGGGGCGGCATTTAACATGTTCGAGACGCTGGAACCGGCGAAGCTCTGGATTACGGAGATGATCGAAAAGGCGGCCGAGAGCCGGGCGCCTGGGTCCGGAACGTTATAGTCCGCGCGCGTTATTTAGCTGGCGGTTTCAGCCGGATCAGAACCAGCGCCGGATCAGCCGGAAGGCGAGTGGTGCCAGGATGACGATGAAGGCGATGCGGAACAGGTGGTGAGTGGCAACGAAAGCCACATCCTGACCGATGCCGAGCGCAACCATGCTCATCTCCGCGAGGCCGCCGGGAGCATAGGCCAGCACCAGCACGTACCAGGGCAGACCGGTGATGTCCTGCAAAAGGAAGCCCGCGCCGACGGCGGTGACCAGCAGAATGACCGACGCGCCGAAAGACGTGCGGATAATCTTCAATACCTCACTGACGGCCGTGCCGGCGAAGCGGCAACCGACACCGGTGCCGAGCACGACCTGTGCCGCGGCTATCAGCATGCTTGGCGGCGCGCTCTTGCTCAGGCCGGTGAGATGAACGGCCATGCTCAGCACCATGGCGCCGAGCAGGGGCGCGGCAGGCAGTTTCAGGCGCATGGCGATGAGCGGCCCGATGACCGCGCAGCCCACCATGAGAGCCCATTCATGGGCCGGCAGATCGAAACCTGAACCGGCCGGCAGCATGCCGGGCTGCGGGTGATATCCGCCGAACATCCGGAACATGAAGGGGATGATCATGACCACGATGAGGATGCGCGAGGCATGGGTCAGGGCGATGATTCTTTCATCGCCGCCCATCGCCTTGCCGACGATCACCATCTCGTTGAGACCGCCGGGCGAGGAGGAGAAATAAGCCGTGACCGGATCATACCGCGCATAGCGTCTGAGAAAGAGCAGCACCAGAAAGAGCGCGACGATGCCGTAGACCAGCAGGCCGGTCACCGAAATGGCCCATTTGCCGATATGGTCCAGCAGGGAGGGAGAGAAGGCGCTGCCGAGCATGACCCCGAGAATGGCAACCATGGCCATGCGTACCTTGGAGGGCAGGCCAATATTGACACCGGCAATCGAGCATATCGTGGTCGCGATCATCGCTCCCATCATCCAGGGAAGGGGGAGCCGCAGATACGCAAAGAGGAAACCGCCGGCGCTCCCTATGGCGAGGGCCAGAAGCGCGCGTGGCAGGCCGTTGGGCTTTTTCTTTTCCGGAAGGGGATCGGTCGCTGAATCGGATTCGGATGCGTTGGACGCCTGAATGTCGCTCAATTCATGATTCGCTTCGGCGGGTGCCGAACGCTTTCTTGCATGTCGGGGCAGGACCCCCAGCATAGAGCAGTTGATTGTCTCTATTCAACAAATCGACCAAGCCTGACGGCGGTCAGGCCGCGGCTCAGTCGTCGTGAAGGCATGATCAGGACGCAATTGTCATGTGGCGTTCTTATGGAGATATCCCCGTCGCGGCCGATTTCCGTCCCTGCCCGGGGGATAATCTCCATGCCGATATATTCTTCGTGGAAATGGAAATAGTCAGAAGTGACAGTAATCACGTCCGTGATCTCGATGACGGTTTGTGCAGCCGTGGCGGGCGCGGTCACATGCTGTTCCATGGTGTCGTCATCAATCATACCCATGGCGCGCAGGAAGCGATAGGTCACGTCCACGGCGACATTCGCTGCGGAGCGGGACCAGTGTTGGCCACATTCGACCAGCAGGGCGCTGCGCGGATCTTCCGGATCGTCGAAAAAATCATAGTCGCGCATCCTGCGGCCGGAAGCGTGACCCGCATCAAGAACGATAAGACCTGGGGCTCCGACTCTCTCGGCAAGGAGCCGGCCTTTCCTGTGACGCCCGGCCAGGACAAGCGGTTCAGTCGCATTTTGCATGGAATGAATGTCGAGCAGGAAATCCGTTTCATCGACGATCGGGTGAATTTCGCGGGCCCGGTCCCGTTCGATGCTCTGGGTATCGCTTTCCAGGACACCCACATCCCAGATCCGGTTGAAATCCTCGTCGACAAACCTCGAGAAGGCCGGGTAGTCGGGCCGGAACTGTGCGTTGGCTGCAACGTTACAGAAACCGAGTGTGAGGGTTCCGGCACGTGGGCGGATATCGTTCCGGAACAGATGGTCGAGCGCGATTGCGCCACAAAGCTCGTTGCCATGGACGAGGGCGGTGACCAGCACTTTCGGGCCGGCACGGCCGGATTCGAAAGTGGTAAAATAAGGAATATCCCTGTTCCCGTCCCGATAGGTGGAAATATCCGGAGCTTCTACCTCCACGTCATAGTGGTTCAGGACAGGCGCGGGAGCTATGTCGGACATACGCGAATTCCTTGGATCGGTGCGCTCTGAACGCCCACCCGGATTACCTATGATGGTAAACTGAAGACTTTCCCGGCGGCAAGCTGCCTCGAGTCTGGTTGTTGTGCCGACCGCTCTTGCCGCATCTCCCTTTATGGGCCATTCTCCCCCGTATCAAATGGCACCGGACGTGACTTAAACCGGAGCAAAATCAAACTGTGATTATTGACAGGAGGCAGGGATGAAGGCACTGCGCAAGCTAGGTCTTGCGGCCGTGGCGTTGTCCGCGATGACCGCGAATGTGATGGCGGCCGATATCGTTATTGGTATCCGGTCCGAACCGTCCTCAATGGACCCGTACTTCCATAACCTGACGCCGAACAACGGCATGATCGGGCATGTGTTTACGCGTCTTGTTGGCTTTGATGAAAAACAGCAGCTGTTCCCGAGCATCGCTGAATCGTGGAAAACGATCAACGACACGACCTGGGAAATCAAGCTGCGTAAAGGCTTGAAATTCCACGACGGTTCCGACGTGACGGTCGACGATGTGATCTTCTCGTTCGAGCGCGCTGACGGCTATGAAGGCGGTAACTCCAGCTTCCGGACCTATACCAAAGGCAAGAAGCTGGTGAAGGTCGACGACCTCACGCTGCATATTGTGACCGAGAAGCCGTATCCCTTGATGCCGAACGATCTGACCACGGTCATGATCATGTCCTCGGAAGCCAAGGGCACGGACAGCTCCGGCAAGAACAAGGGCATTTCCGCCAAGGACTTCAACGATGGTACAGCGGCTATTGGTGCTGGCCCGTACAAGTTCGTTGAGTGGAAAAAGGGCGAAGAGCTCGTTCTTGAGAAGTTTGACGGCTATGTCGGCCCGATGGCGCAGCCCTGGGACAAGGTGACCTTCAAGTTCATCAAGTCCGAGCCTGCCCGTGTCGCGGCTCTGCTCGCGGGTGACGTCGATGCGATCGACAACGTGCCGACGATCGATGTCGAGCGGCTGAAGAAGGATCCGCGGATCACTCTCAGCTCCGGTATCTCCAACCGGATCATCTATCTTCACTTGGACCAGTTCCGTGAGAAGTCCCCGTTCGTGACGGCCAAGGACGGCAGCCCGCTGGACAAGAATCCGCTGCTGGACCCGCGTGTCCGCAAGGCTCTGTCCAAGATGATCAACCGCAAGGCTATCGTGAAGCGGGTGATGGAAGGCGTTGCCATTCCTGCCGGTCAGTTGCTGCCGGACTCTTTCTTCGGTGTGTCTCCGAACCTCAAGGTCGAGGAATATGATCCGGCCGGGGCGAAGAAGCTGCTGGCGGAAGCGGGTTATCCGGACGGCTTCGCTCTGACCGTTCATGGTCCGAACGACCGTTACATCAACGACGCCAAGATCCTGGAAGCGATCGGTCAGCTGTTTACCGGTAACGGTATCCCGACCAAAGTCGTGACCATGACCAAGAACGTCTTCTTCAAGCGGGCCTCCTCGGGTGCCGACGGCGAGCCGGAATTCAGCCTTGTGCTGGTCGGCTGGGGTTCGGGCACCGGTGAAGCTTCCTCGCCGCTGAAGTCTCTGCTGGCAACGCATGACAAGTCGAAGGGCATGGGCGCGTCCAACCGTGGTCGCCACTCCAACCCGAAGATGGACGAGCTGCTGCTTGAGGCACTGGCGACGGTGGACGATGCAAAGCGTGCTGATCTTCTTGCCAAGGCAACCGATATTGCCATCGGCGAAGATCAGGGCATCATCCCGTTGCACTATCAGGTGAACACTTGGGCCACGAAGAAGGGCATCAAGTACATTCCGCGGACGGACGAGCGTACGCTCGCAACCGATTTCGTCGCGGACTAAATAAACTCTCGAATTGCAGCCGGGCCATGTGGCCCGGCTGTATTCGTCAACCATGCTGGTGTCGGGATAAAGAATGACCGTGTTCGTCATTCGTCGCCTTATGCAGGCGGCTCTTGTTGTGCTCATAATGTCGCTGCTGGTCTTCGGCGGCGTGTTTCTTGTCGGGGACCCCGTCGAGATGCTGGTCGCGGATGACGCGGACCAGGCTGAGCGAGAGATGATGATCAAGTCCATGGGGCTCGATCTGCCATTCTATATGCAGTATTTGCGCTTTATCGGGCATGCGCTGCAGGGGGACATGGGGAATTCCTTCGTGTTCCAGGAATCCGCGATGCACCTGATCGCAGAGCGTATGCCGGCGACGTTCGAGCTGGCTTTCGCCGCGCTGTTCATCGCCGTGGTCCTGGGCATTCCACTTGGTATCTATGCCGGCCTGAACGCCAATTCCTGGATATCCAAAACCATCATGACGAGCTCGATCCTCGGGTTCAGTCTGCCGACCTTCTGGGTCGGTATCATGATGATCCTTTTCTTTGCCGTAATCATGGGCTGGCTGCCGTCGACTGGCCGTGGCGAGACCGTTGAGGTGTTCGGCATTTCCGTCAGTTTCCTGACGTTGGACGGGTTGCAGCATCTGATTCTGCCGGCGGTCAATCTGGCGCTGTTCAAGCTGTCGATGGTGATCCGTCTGGCCCGCGCCGGAACCCGTGAAGTCGTGCATCAGGACTATATCAAGTTCGCCCGGGCCAAGGGGCTGAGCGATACCCGGATCATCGGCGTGCATCTGTTCAAGAACATCATGATCCCGGTGGTGACCGTGCTCGGACTTGAGTTCGGCGGCCTGGTCGCGTTCTCGGTTGTCACCGAGTCCGTGTTCGCCTGGCCGGGCATGGGCAAGCTGCTGATCGACTCGATCAACTTCCTCGACCGCCCGGTGATCGTTGCCTATCTGATGTTCGTCGTGGTGCTGTTCGTGTTCATCAACCTTATCGTCGACGTACTCTATTCGGTGCTTGATCCGCGGGTCCGCCTTCAGGAGATGAAGTCATGAGCGCCGTTCAGGACGATACCGCTCAGGGCTCTGCCGGGCAGAAAACACCGGATGCGGAGGTGGAAACACCGTTCCGCCGGTTTATCGCCGACTATGCCGAAAACAAGATCGCCGTCTTTGGCGCGGTGAGTGTGTTGCTTGTGATCCTGGTCGCACTGTTGGGCCCGCTCATCGCGCCGACCGATCCGTACGATCTGGCATCCGTCACCTTCATGGACAATTTGCTGCTGCCGGGTGAGCAGATGGGCAGTGGCGTTACGGCCATGCTCGGGACGGACGGTCTGGGCCGCGACATGGTCAGCGCCATGATTTATGGCCTGCGGATCAGTCTCGGTGTCGGCATTGGCAGTGGTGTTATTGCGCTGTTGATTGGCGTGACCTTCGGTCTTTGTGCCGCCTATTTCGGCGGCAAGGTCGATACCGTGATCATGCGTGTCGTTGATATCCAGCTCAGCTTCCCGGCGATCCTTGTGGCGCTGGTGCTGCTGGCCACACTCGGCAAGGGCGTGGACAAGATCATCGCGGCACTGGTTGTCGTGCAATGGGCCTATTACGCGCGGACAGTGCGCGGCTCGGCCCTGGTGGAGCGCCGGCGGGAATATATCGAGGCGGCTACCTGCCTCGGGCTGTCCAAGCCGCGGGTTATCTTCCGGCATATGCTGCCGAACTGCCTGCCGCCGCTGATCGTCGTCGCCACCATGCAGGTGGCACATGCGATCTCTCTGGAAGCGACCCTGTCCTTCCTTGGTCTCGGCCTTCCGGTGACGGAACCGTCTCTCGGCCTGCTGATCGCAAACGGTTTTGAATACATCATGAGCGGGAAATACTGGATCAGTGTCTATCCGGGACTGGCCCTGCTGTTCACGATCGTGACGATCAATCTCGTTGGCGACCGTCTGCGCGACGTTCTCAATCCCCGTCTTCAGAAGTAGGTCCAGGTCAGATGAGCGATCAAGCGACCCTCGAGGTCCGTAATCTCCAGACCCATTTCTTCACCAAAGCCGGTGTGGTTAAAGCGGTCGACGACGTTAGTTTCTCCGTTGGCAAAGGCCAGATTCTCGGACTCGTGGGCGAGTCCGGCTCCGGCAAGACCGTGACGGGATTCTCCATTCTCGGACTGGTCGACGAGCCAGGCCGCGTGGCTGGAGGTGAAATCCTCTATCGCGGTGAAAACCTCGTCGGCGCCAGCCCGGAGCGGATGCGGAAGCTGCGTGGCAACAACATTGCCATGATCTTCCAGGATCCGATGATGACCCTGAACCCGGTCCTGCGCATCGACACGCAGATGATCGAGGCCATCAAGGCGCATTACAAGGTGACCGATGACGAAGCCCGTCAGCGTGCCCGCGATGCTCTCGGCCAGGTCGGAATTCCGGCTCCGGACGAGCGGCTGAAGAGTTATCCGCACCAGTTCTCGGGCGGCATGCGGCAGCGTGTTGCGATTGCCATCGCGCTACTGAACAAGCCCGACCTTATCGTCGCGGATGAGCCGACCACGGCGCTCGATGTCACGATCCAGGGGCAGATCCTCTACGAGGTGCAGAAGCTCTGCGCGGAAACCGGTACGGCGATGATCTGGATCACCCATGATCTTTCCGTCGTCGCCGGCTTGGCGGACGAGGTGGCGGTGATGTATGCGGGCCGCGTGGTCGAGTCCGGGAAGGTGGATGACGTGCTCGATGCGCCGCAGCATCCCTACACGGCTGGTCTCATCGGTTCCGTGCCGAGCCGCAATGCCCGCGGCAAGCGCCTGCAGCAAATCCCGGGGATGACGCCGTCTCTGCTCAATCTGCCGGCTGGCTGTGCCTTCTCCGCGCGCTGCAGTTATTCCACGCCGGCCTGCGAGATCGCACCGGTTCTGTCCGAGGTAGCCGCAGGCCGTCAGGTCCGGTGCCATCATCCGCTCGTGACCGAGGCGGTCTAGATCATGACGACACAAACAAACAAACCAGCCGCCGCGACCGATACGCCGATCCTTCAGTTGGATGGTATTTCCAAGCGCTTCGTGAAGCATCTCGATCTTGCCGGCAGGATCGGTCAGAAGCTCGGTGCCAATGTGCGCGAGGAGACCGTGCACGCGGTCGACAATGTCTCGATTTCCATCGCAGATGGCGAAGTGGTCGGCCTGGTCGGTGAGTCCGGCTGCGGTAAATCCACGCTCGGCCGCGTTGTTGCCGGTGTGCATGAGCCGAGTGAAGGCCAGATGTTCTATCGCGGCCAGAACGTGACGGAGATGAGCGGGGCCGAGGCTCGGGAAGTGCAGCTCAAGGTCCAGATGATCTTCCAGGATCCGATGAGCTCGCTTAATCCGCGGCTGCGGGTGCGTGACATCATCGGCGAGGCGCCACGCGTACATGGCATCATCTCCAAATCCGAGATGCAGGACTATGTCGAGAGCGTGATGCTGCGGGTCGGTCTCGACCCGAGCTATATCAAGCGCTATCCGCATCAGTTCTCGGGCGGTCAGCGGCAGCGTATCGGCATTGCCCGGGCCCTTGCCGTGAAGCCTGACTTCCTGGTCTGTGACGAGTCCGTTGCGGCTCTCGACGTGTCGATCCAGGCGCAAGTGCTGAACCTGTTCATGGATCTGCGCGAGGACCTCAACCTCACCTATCTCTTCATCAGCCACGATCTGGGCGTGGTCGAGCATCTGAGCGACAAAGTCGTCATCATGTATCTCGGCCGGGTGGTCGAGAGTGCGCCGACGGACGAGCTGTTCCGTGCGCCGAACCATCCCTACACCAAAGCCCTTCTCAGTGAAGTGCCCCGGCTGGACACGCGCAAGCGCAAGTTCGTTCCGGTCAAGGGCGAGATTCCGTCGCCGATCGATCCGCCGCCGGGCTGTCACTTCCATCCGCGCTGTCCGCATGCTGTCGAGCGTTGCCGTGTCGAACAGCCGGCATTGCGGGAGATCGCTCCAGGGCGGATTTCCGCCTGCCACCTGAACGATGGCGTCTGAGACAGGACAACAGATACGGGTTCGCCGGTTGGATGGCGTTCTGACTGAACGCCATCCAACTTCCGGCACGGTGCCGGTCCTGTTCGACTCTCCCCATTCGGGACGTACCATCCCCCATGACTTCGTTACGAAGGTCAGCCTGGCGCAGCTCAGGACCGGCGAGGATGCGTTTGTCGACGAGCTGGTCTCCGGGTGTCTCGACCATGGTATCGGGCTTGTGCAGGCGGAGTTCCCGCGCACCTACATCGATGCCAACCGGGCCATTGACGATATCGACGAGGACCTGCTGGCGGAGCCCTGGCCAGACGGCGCGCGGCCGACGGACAAGAGCGCGCGCGGCATGGGCCTGATCCGCAAGCATATCCTGCGCGATGTGCCGCTCTATTCGGAAGCGCTCTCGATCGGGGAGGTCGCGGCCCGGATCGGCGATTTCTATCAGCCCTATCATGATGCCGTAAGGGAGAGCCTTGACCGGCTGCATGCGGAACATGGCGCGGTCTGGCATGTCGACTGGCATTCGATGAAGCCGTTCGGCAACCCGATGAACGTGGATGACGGGCAGGCCCGCCCGGATTTCGTGGTCAGCGATTGCGAGGGAGAGACCGCCGATAGCGGTTTTGTCGAGGCGGTGGCGGGCTGGCTTGAAGGGCAGGGCTACGGCGTTTCAGTAAACGATCCCTATAAGGGGGCTGAAATGATCCGCCGTTACGGTATGCCGTCAGAGGGACGCCATTCCATACAGATCGAGATTAACCGGCGGCTCTATCTGGACCCGGACCGGATGATGAAGACAGACGGTTTCGCTTCCCTGAAAGAGGATCTGGACGCATTTTCCGTCTGGCTCGCCGGACATGTTCAGACAGGTCTGGAGGCAGCAGAAGCCTGACGGCGCTTATTTTCCGCTTAGTGCCTTGCGGTGCGCTTCGTCTCTTCTCTGTAGTTCATCTATATGTTCCTGAGCCTTTTTCGCGGTCCGCAGATACTGCGCGGCGCGCCTTTTACGTTCCTTGATATAGGCTTCAAGGTCATCTCGGCTGGTCGGCGTACTTTCGTAACTGTCCCAGTAGTCGGTCATGACTCTTCCCCACAAGGTTCATGCCACAGTTTTTTTAGGTCTAGTCCGCGTATCATTCGGACCAAAAGGTAACCAATTCGTTAATATACCTCAGATGAAAGTATTTCCGCAACGTAAGAAACGTTGGGGTGATCTTCTATGCATCTGAATTACTTGTAAATTTTTACAGTAATTGCGGTTAACACGGCCTATATGGGCAACCCGGCATCTTGCCGGGCAAGAATGCCCATGGCTGCTGAAATCAACCCTGCCGTTGCCAGCCCGCCCAGCCCGTCGATATCCGCTTCGGGAACATACTCGACGAAATCCATTGCGGCGATGCGGCCTGTCCTGGCGGCTCCCGTCATCAGATCCAGGACGTGATGATAGGCAAGGCCGCCGGGGGTACGTCCAATCACACCAGGCACGATGGATGGGTCGAGGGCATCGACATCGATACAGACGATAATGTTTGCGCCGTCCGGGATGCGTGCCAGGGCAGGCCCGACACCCGACCGGTGAATATCGTGCGCCGTGAAGAATTCGGCACCCCAGGCGACGGCATCAGCATGATCGTCGGAATGCGCGGAGCCGGTGCCCCGGGCGCCGACTTGCACAATGCGCTCGATATGCGGCATTTCCGACGCGCGGCGCATCGTCGAGGACAGGCCAAGCTCTTCGTCCATATGTGATCTGCGCCAGTCGATATGGGCGTCGATCTGCAATATGGTGAATGTCTGTCCGGTCGAGGAGAGGGCCTCCAGCATGGGGATCGGCACGGAATCGTCACCGCCGACCAGGATCGGCACCGCACCCTTGCCGGTAATGGTTCCGATAGCGTTTTTGATGACGGCCCGGTTCTTTCCGAAATCCTTCTCGTCAAAAGGAAGGTCGCCGCAATCGACGGCTCTTCTGGTGCCGGCCGGAAAAACAGGCCCGCCGAGATCAAAATTGTGCCGGTCGATATTGGAAGTCAGAGAGGATGTGGCTTTTCTGAGCGCATCCGGCGCATTGCGGCAATAGGCGCCGACACTGCCATAGGGCGTTGCTCCGGGCGCGCCGATAAAGACCGACGAGGCCTGGATCCCGTCCAGATCATCGCATTTTTCCACGCCGAGGAATGTTGAAGAGGGTGTCGCACCGAAAAGGGCGCCAAGGTCGGGTTTGCCGGTCATGTTGAAGATCCGTCAGGCAGGATTCGGAAAGGCGGCAGGAGCCGCGCGGGGCGTGCCGGGCTTCAGGGCGCAAACTGCTCCTTCAGAACCCGTTCCTCCAGATTGTGCTGGGGATCGTAGAGCAGGGTCAAGGCAACGGTACGGTCTTCGCGCACTTTAACCCGGACGATATCCCGGACTTCTGTCGAGTCCGCCGTGGCGCTGGTCGGGCGCTTTTCGGGATTGAGCACCTCGAACTCTATTTTAGCTTCGTGCGGCAACAGCGCGCCGCGCCAGCGCCGGGGGCGGAAGGCGCTGATCGGGGTGAGGGCAAGAACGCCGGCCCCGAGCGGTATGATCGGGCCATGGGCGGAGAGATTGTAAGCGGTGCTGCCGGCCGGTGTGGCGATGAGCACACCGTCGCAGACCAGCTCTTCCAGCCGGACGATCCCGTCGATGGTGATCCTGATTTTCGCGGCCTGGGCTTTTTGCCTGAGCAGGGAGACTTCGTTGATCGCGAGAGCCCTTGTCACGGTGCCATCGCGAGCCTCGGCATCCATGCGGAGCGGATGCAATGTGACCTGCTGAGCCGCGTTGATGCGTTGCTCCAGGTCGTCTTCCATGAACTCGTTCATCAGGAAGCCGACCGTGCCACGGTTCATGCCGAAGACTTTCAGCGGCCGCTCGAAATTATCCCGCAAGGTATCCAGCATCAGGCCGTCACCACCAAGGGCGACAATGACCTCGGCGTCCGCGGCGGGATAATTTCCGTAGCGCTTGGTCAGTGTCCTGAACGCGTCCTGCGCATCCGGTGCTTTTGAGGCGGTGAAGCAGATTTTCATTCGGGCCAATCCGATTGAAAGCCGGGCAAAGCGGCGATGAGCGAGAGGAAAACTCGCTTCAAGCTTTATTCATCGGGCCGGACTATGCATGATCCGGCCAAGCGCGACCATGGAAAGATGGGGCGCCTCAAGAAAGATTAACAGGGAAATATGGCATGAAACGCCGCCGACAATTCCGCCTTCTGGCTGCCCTCTGGATCGTCGTGGTGCTGCCTTTCGTAACTCTGTTCGGCGACGGGGCCGATGCTTCGGAGAGGCATGAAGGATATTATTATCCGGAGAGCGTGACCGAAGAGCATTACGTCTCGCAGGCGCAGAAGATCCCGGCCGCCACGCGGGAAAGCCGTCTTGCCTTTGTCTCCGGGGTGGCCAAGAGCGTCAGCGAGCGGCCTTATCCGCCGCAGCGTGCCATGTTCGCCAAGGGCGGGGATGCCGAGAAGCTCATCATCGTCAGCCTTTACGATAATCACATGACCACGCTGGCGCAGGCCCGCGCCATTCTGGCTTTGATGACCGGGGTCGCGCGGACGACGAAGATTCTGCGCGATCTTCAGGTCGAGTCGGTCTTCAATTTTCTCGATTTCTGCAAAATGCTCGGCTTTACCGAGCTGACAATCAGCGACGGCCGGACTTACGCCCACCGTTTCGTTCTGGAATAGGAGCAGGGCTCCACATAGCGCATGCGGAACGGTTTCGCGCGTTTTAGCCGCCGGTCACGCTCATGTGGCGGCTGACGGCCGGGCCGTTGTGCCGCCGGTCGATGATGAAATCATGGCCCTTCGGTTTCCGGCCAATGGCTTCCTCGATGGCGGCAATCAACGGAGCGTCGCTCTCGCTCGCCCTCAGAGGCGCACGCAGGTCCGCGGCATCGTCTTGGCCAAGGCACATATAGAGGGTGCCGGTGCAGGTCAGGCGCACCCGGTTGCAGCTTTCGCAGAAATTATGGGTCAGTGGGGTGATGAAGCCGAGCCGGCCGCCGGTCTCGCCGACATCGACATAGCGGGCAGGACCGCCGGTTTTATACTCGTTGTCCGTCAGCGTGAACCGTTCGGCGAGCTTGGCCCGGACCATGGAGAGCGGCAGATACTGGTCGACGCGATCCTCGCCACCGATATCGCCCATCGGCATGACTTCGATCACTGTCATGTCGTAGCCGTTATCGCCGCACCATTGCAGCATGTCGCCGAGCTCGATGTCGTTCACACCCTTGAGCGCGACGGCATTGATCTTGACCTTCAGGCCGGCGCGCTTGGCGGTCTCGATGCCTTCCAGCACCTGTTCCAGCCTGCCCCAGCGGGTGATGGCCTTGAATTTTTCCGGATCGAGCGTGTCGATAGAGACATTCACCCGACGCACGCCGCAATCGTAGAGCTCATGCGCGAAGCGGCCGAGCTGGCTGCCATTCGTGGTGACCGTGACTTCTTCCAGCGCACCGCTGTCGAGATGGCGCTTCATGCTGCGGAACAGGCTCATGATATTCCGGCGGACCAGCGGCTCGCCGCCGGTGAAGCGTAGCTTGCGCACGCCAAGTCCGACAAAGGCCGAGCACATCCGGTCCAGCTCTTCCAGACTGAGGATGTCTGACTTCGGCAGGAAGGTCATGTTTTCGGACATGCAATAGACGCAGCGGAAATCGCAGCGATCCGTCACTGAAACCCGAAGATAGCTGATGTCACGCCCAAACGGATCGAGCATTGATCCTCCCTTGTGGTCGCCAAGATCGTTTCCGGAGACCGATATGTCTCACCTGATATAGCGCTCGGCGTTCCCGGCTTCAATATCGCGCTGAAAATCTCCTGCGTCGACAGGAGGATTTACCGCGATGTGGATTGCCTGACCCGCACGGTCTGCCCATAGTTAGTCCATGAATGATGTCATACCAGAATATCTCGTCGGGCCGAGCCCGGACGATCCGCGCCTGACCCGCCGCCTTTGCGGCCTCGATCATGAGGGCAAGGAACAGGAAATCTCCGTGATCATGGAGCGGCCGCTGACGATCTTCCTGAATGGCCAGGAAATCGTGACCGCCATGACAATCGGCGATTTCCCCGATTATCTGGCCGTCGGGTATCTGCTCAATCAGAATATGCTGCGGCAGGACGACCGGATCACCGGTATCGAGTATGACGACGATCTTGAGGTCGTGGTGGTTCGTACCGAACGCGAAACGAACTACGAAGAGAAACTGCAAAAAAAGATTCGGACGTCGGGATGCGCGCAAGGCACGGTGTTCGGAGATCTGATGGAGAAGTTCGAGGATATCGCGCTGCCGCGTGATGCCGTGCTCCGCACCTCCTGGATCTACACGCTTTCCCGCCTGATCAACACGACGCCGAGCCTCTATCTTGAGGCTGGGGCGATCCATGGCTGCGTTCTTTGCATTGAAGACAAGCCGCTGATCTATATGGAGGATGTCGGCCGGCATAATGCCATCGACAAGATCGCCGGATATATGTTCCTGAATGGTATCGAGGCTGGCGACAAGATCTTCTATACGACCGGGCGGCTGACCAGCGAGATGGTGATCAAGACGGTGCAAATGGGTATTCCGATCCTTATCTCCCGCTCCGGCTTCACGGCCTGGGGGGTGGATCTGGCACGCGAGGCCGGGCTGACCCTGATCGGGAGGGCCAAGGGCAAGAGGTTCATCGCACTCTCCGGCGGCGAACGGCTGATTTATGACGCCGACTGGTCCGCCGTGGCGGACGAGCCGAAGAAGAGTGGCCGGAAGGCCAGAGTGGCATCCGATGGCAATTGAAGCTGGGGATATCGTCGGCGTGCTGCTTGCTGGAGGCCAGTCGCGCCGCATGGGAGGCGGGGACAAGTCCCTGCGGCATCTGGCGGGGCGTCCGATCCTCGAGCATGTGATCGAGCGTCTGAGCGGGCAGGTGGGGCGCATGGTCCTTAACGCCAATGGGGACCCCGCGCGCTTCGAGGCCTATGACTTGCCCATTGCGCCGGATGTCGTCGCCGGGCAGCCGGGGCCGCTTGCCGGGGTGCTGACAGGGATGTGCTGGGCCGCCGCCCATGTACCGGCGGCGCGCTGGATACTCACCGTGGCGACCGATGCTCCCTTTGTTCCGCGTGATCTTGCGGACAGGCTGGGGCAGGCGATTGATCGTGACGGAGCCGAGCTTGCCTGTACCTCCTCCGGAGGGCGTCATCATCCGGTTATCGGCTTGTGGCCGGTTACCCTGACCGGGGCTTTGCGGGAAGCGCTTGAAGTGGAGGAGATTCGCAAGGTGGATCGCTGGACCGCGCGTTACCGTATGTCAGTTGTCGACTATTCTGACGTTCCCGTTGATCCGTTCTTTAACGTCAACAAACCTGAAGACATAAAAACAGCAGAAATATCGTATAAAAAACATTTTATATAACGTCTTTATTTTCGTAATTTCGTAGAATTACTTCTCTTATCTGTCACTTCATCGTAAAGTCCGCACAGCATTAGATAATTAAACTGTGTGAGCGGTACTAAAATGGTGCGCTTGAATAGAGCGATCTTAACCATAGCTTTGCTTGTCGGGCTGTCCGGTTGTTTCGAAGAAGAAAAGAAACCGGGCCCGAAGATGGATTTCATCAACATCCGAAATGACTCCTCTACCGAGGTCAGTGTCCGGGTGAAGCTCTGGACCAAGGAAGCGCTTGCCGTGTCGGCGGGCGATTCCGGGCGCATCGAGTTCAAGGCCGGCTCCCGGACCGTTCAGGTCGATGCGCGGAGCCGGAAACAGTGGGACGATTGCTGGGTCACCATGCAGATCGGCGATACGCTGGTTGTCTCGGATGCCACCGAACGGATCGGTTGTTCGGTCGATTAAGCCGCATTACTGGCTTGAAGCCGGTTGCTCTGCCGATATCAAAACCTGCCTGCCAAATTCCTTGAACGCTTTTACGCCGCCGCCGTTTGCAATCACGGATCTGATTGCATCGCGGTCAATGGCGATAAATCCGGCCAATGTCTTGATGCCATAGGCATGAAGCGCGGGGGAGAGCGGGGTGCCAGGTCCAACCAGGGTAACCGGGACATTTGTTGCGAGCCGGAGCAGGCCGGACAATGTTCCGTTGCACCAGGCGGAGGCGGTCACGACAAGGTCTCCGGCGCCCGGGATGACATGGGGCGCGGCTTCGGCGGGGAGATCTTCCGGTCCGGGTGACATTTCCAGCACGATTGCGCCGGGCCTCTTGCTCTGCAATGCGGGGAACCGTCCCACGATCACGGTCGGCCTGTCCGGAGTGACGGTGCCGGAGAGCAATCCGTCACCCTGCAGTGCATTGGAGGGCGGCGCCATGCCCGCATTCACGGCCGCGCAGGCAAGTGTCCTTCGCAGTCCCACAGGTGTGCGAAGCCCCTCGGCGAGTGTGCTCAGAGGCTCCCCGACAAGATCCTGCGGGTCGATGGTTTCCGGCTGGTCCGGGATACCGCTGGTGCTGTGTGCCATGGAGGCGAGCCCCATGGAGCCACGTGTCTCCACAATGGCCCAGTAACGGCCGAGTGTGACGGAGGTCACGGGGAGTGGCGGTGTGTTCCGGATGAGTTCCTCGTCCATCCGCTCCGGTCCCCACCAGCGCGGCAGGTCGTCCGGTTTGAGGAGCATGGGGCTCAGGCGAAGCCGGCGGCTGATTTGGGTAATGAGCGCAGCCGGTCCATGGAACAGCACGGGGACGGCATTCTTGAGCGCGTTTTCGACGGCTTCATCGAGACCGTCCGGAATGCCGGCAGCCGCAAGATCGATGAAGAGAAGATCGCTTTGTCGGGAAAATTCCGGAGCGGCATAGGGGAGGCGCAGTACCTGCCAGCGATTGTTGGACAGGCGCTGGAGAAAGGCCGCGAAGGATGGATGTTCGCGTTCAACCGTTTCGGACAGCAGCCAGCCCGGTTGAAGGCGGGGGAGCGGAAAAATCATGTGGCCGTATCTGGTTCGGGGAGCGATCAGCCGAAGCGGGCGGCGCGGCGCTCTTCAACGATGTCATCGGCCGCAATAAGATCGACTTTGGTGCTGTTGATCAATTGCTTGCCACGATGCTCGAAATTCACCGTTACCCGGTCCCCGACGACAGATTGTATCTGCCCTATTCCCCAGTCAGGTTCATCCGCCAACAGCACGAAACTTCCGGGTAACAAAAAATGGGGCATCGCATCCTCGACCGTGGTTGCGTTTCAGTGCTGTCGAGCGCTTGAATTGGCCCGATTAATAAATTGTGAGGGAAAGAGGAATTAAACTTCAACAGATTTTCACGCGGGGCTTTCCAAAAGTTGAGGGAAAATCAAGAATCTGGCCTTACTTTAAATTGGGGCCATCACTCATTTGACCCGGGATTGGTTATGAATGCCTGAAGATATGACATTGATTGATATGCTTTTATCGCGCCTTTTTCATGATCTGATCAGTCCGGTTAGCGCGACTGTAAATGGCGCGGAACTGATTTCTGATCTTGGTGCTGGCGGGTCTGATCTTGAGCAGGAAGCGCTCTCTCTTATTGGAACCAGCGCCAGGCAGGCCTCGGAACGGCTTTCTTATTTCCGAGTCGCTTTTGGCGGGGCGGGTTCAAACAGCGATCATTCCCTGGCCGATGGGGCTAAGCTCATCGCGCCGTATCTGAAGGCCCGGAAAATCGATTTCAGCCTCGAATGCACGGGTGATCCCAAACTGGTGCGCCCGGCGACCGGTGGGGTAAAGGTCATACTCGGCATGATCTGTTTCTTGTGTGAATGCCTGCCGCGTGGCGGCAAAATGGTGCTGCAGTCTCCAGGCGAGCCGGGTGAGCATTTCGTGCTCAAGGCGGAAGGGACGGGAGCCAGCGTGCCAGATGATGTTCAGGCTGCTCTGGACCCGGATCTGCCCGCGAGCGAACTCACCAGCAAATCGGTTGTGGCGCATGTCGCGGCCGCGAATGCACGGCGCTTCGGGTATGGTTTTTCGATTGGTCAGGAACCAGACGTGGTCACCGTGGATGTTAATTTCTCTTGAATGAAGTCGGAAAAGCGTTCGCCATGAATTGTTCCCGCGACGTAAATGGGTTAACGCTTTGTTTAATGGTTTGTCCTAGTGTGTGACCGTCTTGAAAAGACTGTAGCTGCGTGATGCGGGGATGCCTGCGGGCCATCTTTCCCGGCGGTCGTCGAAGAACGAGATAGAATGGGGTAAGCGTATGGATGAGCTACTAAGCGAATTCCTGACAGAGACGTCCGAAAACGTTTCGGAGCTCGATGTGGAACTGGTCCAACTGGAGCAAAATCCAAACGATCAGGCACTGCTTGGCAATATTTTCCGGCTTGTCCATACCATCAAGGGCACCTGCGGCTTCCTTGGACTTCCCCGGCTTGAGGCGGTTGCGCACGCGTCGGAGAACGTTCTCGGCAAGATCCGCGACGGCAGTCTTGAAGTGTCTGCCGACGCTATCACGCTCATTCTTGAATCATTCGACCGGATCAAGTGGCTGCTGTCTTCACTTGAGGAAAACGAGGTCGAGCCCGAAGGGGACGATCAGGACCTGATCGACCGGCTTAATCATGTCGCCGAGGGCGGGACGCTCGATGATGCGGCGGCACCAGCGGCCGTTGCCGAGCCTGAGCCCGAGCCGGAACCCGTAGAAGAGCCCGCAGCTCTGCGTCCGGGCGAGGTCAGCCTCGAAGAGTTGGAGCGCGCCTTCATGGAAGCGCCCGGTCCCGATGATGTGCCCGCTGAAGAGCCGGAAGCCGAACCGGTCGTCGAGGACGTTGTCGAGGCCGCACCGCCGGCGCCGAAAACCGAAGTTGCGGTCAGCGGCTCCCAGGGCGTTGCCAAGCAGCCGGAACAGGACAAGCAGGTACGCGAGTCCGCGGTCGCCAACCAGACGATCCGCGTGAATGTCGATCTGCTTGAAAATCTGATGACGATGGTCAGCGAGCTGGTTCTGACCCGTAATCAGCTGATGCAGATCTCGCGCAACGAGAAAGACAGCGAATTCACGGTGCCGCTGCAGCGCTTGAGCCAGGTAACCTCGGAGTTGCAGGAAGGCGTCATGAAGACGCGTATGCAGCCGATCGGGAACGCCTGGTCGAAACTGCCGCGTCTGGTCCGCGATCTCTCGATCGATCTGAACAAGAAGATCGATCTGCAGATGCTCGGCGCCGACACCGAACTCGACCGTCAGGTCCTTGAATTGATCAAGGATCCGCTGACCCACATGGTTCGTAACTCGGCCGACCACGGCATCGAGGACGGCCCGTCGCGTCTGGCGGCCGGAAAGTCCGAGACCGGTACAGTCACCCTGAACGCCTATCACGAAGGCGGCCATATCATCATCGAGATCAAGGATGACGGTAAGGGGCTCGACCCGGAGAAGATCAAGGCGAAAGCCGTTGCCAACGGGCTGGTTGCTGAATCCGAAGCCGATAGCCTTTCCGAGCAGCAGATCCAGCAGTTCATCTTCCGGGCCGGATTCTCGACGGCAGCCGCGGTCACCTCCGTTTCGGGCCGTGGTGTCGGCATGGACGTGGTGCGGACCAACATCGAGAAGATTGGCGGCACGATCGAGCTGAAGTCGGTATTCGGCAAGGGCTCGACCTTCATCATCAAGATCCCGCTGACGCTCGCGATTGTCTCCGCGCTGATCGTTGAAGCCGGTGGCGAACGGTTCGCCATTCCGCAGCTCAGCGTCGTCGAGCTTGTCCGGGCATCGAACAACAGCGAGCACAAGATCGAGGAAGTTCACGGCACGCCGGTCCTGCGCCTGCGCAACCGCTTGCTCCCGCTCGTTTCCCTCAAGCGCATGCTGCGCCTGGATGAAGGCACGGATGAAACGCCGCAGGAAGCCTTCATCGTGGTCCTGCAGATCGGTACATATTCGGTCGGCATCATGGTCGACCGGGTGTTCGACACCGAGGAAATCGTGGTCAAGCCGGTGGCGCCGATCCTGCGCAACATCACGCTCTTCTCGGGCAACACTATTCTCGGCGATGGCAGCGTGATCATGATCCTCGACCCGAATGGTGTCGCGGCTGCCAGCGGAGAACTCAAGATGGTGGACGAGGAAGGCCAGGATACGGCCCGTCATCTGACGCACCGCTCCGATGTCTCCTCGCTGCTGCTGTTCCGCGCCGGAGGTCACAGCCCGAAAGCTGTACCGCTCGCGCTGGTCGCCCGCCTGGAAGAGATCGATCTTGCGACGGTCGAATATTCAGAAGGCCGGCCGCTGGTGCAGTATCGCGGCCAGTTGATGCCTCTGATCCCGATGGGCGATGAGCTCAAGCTCGAGACCGAAGGGCGACAGCCGGTTCTTGTCTTTACCGACGGCGACCGTTCGATGGGCCTGATTGTCGACCAGATCGTCGATATCGTCGAAGACCGTATCAATATCGAGGTCCGGCCGGATGCGCCGTGGCTGATGGGCAGCGCGGTCATTGCCGGCAAGGCGACCGAGATCATCGACGCGGGCTTCTACCTGACCCAGGCCTATGGCGACTGGTTTGGCTCCGGCGATGCGGACAGTCAGGAGCCGACCGAACCCCGGCGCGTGCTGCTGGTCGATGACAGCGCTTTCTTCCGGAACCTCATCAAGCCGTTGCTTTCGGTGGCGGGCTACGATGTGACCACCGTGGATCATGCGGAAGCCGCTCTCGAGCTGTGTGAAAGCGGCGCCGAATTCGACGCCATCATCAGCGATATCGAAATGCCCGGAATTGACGGGTTCGAATTGACCCGCCGTCTGCGCGAGATCGCACGCTGGGAAAATACGCCGATCATCGCCTTGTCGTCCCATACTGGTCCGCGTGACCTGGACCGGGGCCGCGAAGTCGGCTTCACGGACTATATCGCCAAACTCGACCGGGATGCGCTGCTCGAGACGCTAGCGCAAACCATTGACGCGTGAGGGAATGATGTCAGATTTACCAGCTACTCAATCCATCGGGCAGAGCGTGGTTGCGCTTGGCGAACTGAAACAGTTCGTCTCGATCATGATCGGCAAGCAGCTCTTTGGCATTCCGGTGCTTCAGGTCCATGACGTTCTTGGCCCCCAGCGGATAACACGTATCCCGCTTTCCCCTAAGGAAGTGGCGGGCTCGCTTAATCTGCGCGGCCGCATTGTCACGGCAATTAACATTCGCAGCCGTCTGAACATGCCTCCGTATGAAGGCGATCATGAATGCATGAGCGTCGTTGTCGAGGATCAGGGCGAGCTTTACAGCCTGATGGTCGATTCCGTCGGTGAGGTGCTGTCTCTGGACGAAGCCATGTTCGAGCAGCATCCCGCAACGCTGGACGGGAACATTCGCGAGGTTTCGACAGGCATTTACCGGCTCGATAAAAGCCTGTTGGTTGTATTTGATGTTCGGTCGCTGCTTCGCTTCCAGGGAGAAGAAGCAGCATAGTGTGCGTTGAACTGCTGTATGTGCGACAATTGGCGCGTGAAAATTCGCGGAGCGTTAAATGAAAACCTGCCTGATTGTGGATGACTCTAAAGTTGTTCGAATGGTGGCTCGGAAAATTCTGGAAGAACTGAAGTTCGAGACCACGGAAGCGGAAGACGGTCAGGTTGCTCTCGATGCCTGCAAGGCAGAGTTGCCGGATGCGGTGCTTCTGGATTGGAACATGCCGGTCATGAGCGGGATTGAGTTTCTGCGCGAGCTGCGGAAATTACCGGAAGGGGATAGCCCTCTGGTGATTTTCTGCACCACCGAGAATGACATGGCTCATATCCAGGAAGCCCTCTCTGCGGGCGCTAATGAGTACATTATGAAGCCCTTCGACAGCGAGATCATAGAAACGAAATTTTCTCAAATCGGATTGCTGTAAATGCGTGGACAGAGCACGTCCGCGGAAGCCAAACCGCGGTCGACGGACCCATACAGGGTAATGCTTGTTGATGATTCCGCAGTCATACGCGGACTCTTCACACGCTTCCTCGAAGCTGATCCGGATGTGAAGATTGTTGCCTCCGTGGGGGACGGCCAGCGGGCCATCGATACGCTGAAGAACAGCGACGTTGAAATCATCGTGCTCGACATCGAGATGCCGCGCATGGACGGCATCACCGCGTTGCCGGAATTGCTGAAGGTGGATCCGAGCGTGCAGGTCGTTATGGCCTCGACGCTGACGGCGCGGAATGCCGAGGTTTCGCTGCGAGCACTTTCGCTTGGCGCCAAGGATTATCTGACCAAGCCGAGTTCCACGTCGGAAATGACGGGGGCGGCTGATTTTCCCAGCGATCTGCTGAGCAAGGTCAAGGCGTTTGGTGCCCAGAGGCGCCGCAAGTCAGGTGCGCGAGCGCCTGTGGCGGTGTCCGGAGCGGCGGCGCGTGCCGCGGCCCTGAAGAACGCACCGGCTGGCGCACCCCGCGCGGCTGCGCCGCCTGCACGGGGTGCGGCACGCAACGATATTACGTTGCGCAAGCCGAGTGGCCGGCGGGCTGATGTTATCGGTATCGGAAGTTCCACGGGCGGCCCGCAGGCGTTGTTCCGGGTGCTCACGGATCTTCCGAAAACCGTCAAACAGCCTATTCTTGTGACGCAGCATATGCCGCCGACTTTCACGACGATCCTGGCTGAACACATCACGAAGACGTCCGGCTGGGTCTGTTCCGAGGCAAAATCCGGTGATGTCGTGGCGCCGGGACGTATTTATCTTGCTCCGGGCGGTTACCACATGACGGTGAAAGCCGAAGGTGCTGAGAAGGTTATCGTCTTGAATCAGGAGCCGCCGGAGAATTTTTGCCGGCCGGCGGTCGATCCCATGATGCGTAGCCTGGTCAAGGCATATGGACGTGTCCTTGCGGTGATCCTCACCGGCATGGGGCATGACGGGCGCGAGGGATGTCGCGCCGTTGTGGAAGCGGGGGGCGATATTGTGGCTCAGGATGAGCAGAGCAGCGTGGTCTGGGGCATGCCCGGCGCGGTAGCGCAGGCTGGCCTGTGTTGCGAAGTTCTTCCGGTTTCGGAGATTGGCGCCAGTGTTAATCGGCTGGCGAGGGGATAGACAGGCATGAACAGCTCTGATTTCGAATTCCTGTCCAGCCTGCTGTACAAGCAATCAGGCTTGGTATTGACGCCGGACAAGGGGTATCTGCTCGAGACCAGGTTGCAACCTGTCGCGCGCAGCCATGGCTTGAGCTCCATAGAGCAGATCGTCTCGACGCTTCGGAGTCGGCGGGACGAGAAGCTCGTTAACTCGATCACCGACGCTATGACGACGAATGAGTCTCTGTTTTTCCGGGACCGCACACCATTCGACCAGTTCAAGACAGTTGTGCTGCCGAGCCTGCTGCAGTCACGGGCGGCGAAGAAGTCGATCCGGATCTGGAGTGCGGCCTGTTCCTCAGGGCAGGAGCCTTACTCGCTGAGCATGGTGCTTGATGAACTGGCGTCCAGGCTTACCGGCTGGCGGGTAGAGATTATCGCTACCGATATTTCGACGGAGATGGTCGCCCGGGCTCGCTCGGGTATCTATTCCCAGTTCGAAGTGCAGCGCGGTCTCCCGGTTCAGCTGCTGGTGAAATATTTCCAGCAGGACGGGGATCGCTGGCAGCTCAGCGAGAAGATCCGCCGCATGGTTACTTTCCGCGAATTCAACCTGCTGCAGGATCCGCGCGCGCTCGGCACCTTCGATATCGTGTTTTGCCGGAACGTCCTGATCTATTTCGATCAGGAGACGAAGCGGAAAGTGCTGGAAGGGGTTTCCCGGCAGATTGCGCCGGATGGCTACCTCTATCTTGGCGGGGCCGAGACGGTCATCAGCATTACCGACAAGTTCCAGCCGGTTAAAGGTCAGCGCGGCATGTATCAACCGACGGCCAAGGAAGGCCAGAAAGCCGCGATCTGACGGCAAGGCTCCAGACACACAACAGAAAAGGGCTGAACCGTTTACCGGTTCAGCCCTTTTCGTTGAATGCTCAATGGTTTTGAAAGTCAGGAAGCCTTATTCGGCTGGTTCCTTGACCTTTTCGGCCCTTTTTACCGGAGCTGTGTCTTCATCTCCGTCGCGCAGGACATAGCCGCGGCCCCAGACCGTTTCGATGTGATTGTTGCCGCCGGTTGCCTTCGAGAGCTTCTTGCGAAGTTTGCAGACGAAAACGTCGATGATCTTGAGCTCAGGCTCGTCAATCCCGCCATAAAGGTGATTGAGGAACATTTCCTTGGTCAGGGTCGTGCCCTTCCGCAGGGAGAGCAGCTCAAGGATGGCAAATTCCTTGCCGGTCAGATGCACCGGCTTGCCGTCGACTTCCGCGCTCCGGGTGGACAGGTTGACCGCAATCGGACCCGTTTCGATCACCGAATCCGAATGTCCCTTGGACCGCCGGATAATGGCCTGCATCCGGGCAATCAGCTCGCGCCGGTCGAACGGCTTCGTCAGATAGTCGTCAGCGCCGAAGCCAAGGCCCTTGATCTTGTTATCCAGCTCGGAAAGGCCGGAAAGAATAAGGATCGGTGTCTCGACCTTCGAGCCACGCAGGCGGCGCAGAACCTCATAGCCGTCGAGGTCTGGCAGCATAAGATCGAGGAGAATGATGTCGTAGTCATAGAGCCGGCCAATTTCGAGGCCGTCTTCTCCGTGTTCCGTCACATCAACCACAAACCCTTCGGCTTTCAGCATGAGCTCAATGCTCTGGGCTGTGGCGAAATCGTCTTCTACCAAGAGTACGCGCATGGAACTCTCCCTCTATAACCTTGAGACAAAGGTTAACGCGGTAAGATAAACAAACCGTTAACCTGCGTCGGCGCGCCTGGTCGAAAGCGTGCCAGGCGTTCTCGTTAGTGCTAAACTCCCAGTGTAGGACAGTTAACGGCGCGCTTAAAGCGTTGCAGGCATAAGGAGAGCATTCGGTTGGTCACTGCCCTCGGAAATCTGGCATCCGAAGTCGACAAGATAGCCGAATTCCGGCTCTACGGACGTGTGACCGCCGTGCTGGGCATGATGGTCGAGGTCGGTGGTGTGGACCGGGCGCTTTCGATCGGCGACAGGCTGCACCTTCAGGCCAGGGGCGGGAAGCGCGTGAGCTGCGAAATTGTCGGCTTCAAGGATGGCAGGGCATTGGCCATGCCGTTCGGTGCGCTCGACGGGATCGGTATCGGAAGCCGGGCAGAAATTTCGGACGCGGCACCGGTGATCTTTCCGCATGAAGGCTGGCTTGGACGTGTTGTCAATGCGATGGGCGATCCGGTGGACGGGAAGGGACCGCTCGGCGACGGACCGCGCGGATGTCCGGTAAAGACCCAGCCGCCAGCAGCCCATACACGGCAGCGGGTTGGGGAAAAACTCGACCTCGGCGTTCGCACGATCAATACATTCGCCTCTGTCTGCAAGGGGCAGCGCATGGGGATTTTCGCCGGCTCCGGTGTTGGCAAGTCCATGCTGATGTCGATGATCGCGCGCTTTACCCAGAGCGAGGTGAATGTCATCGGTCTGATCGGCGAGCGTGGCCGCGAGGTGCAGGAATTCATCCAGGACTATCTCGGCGAAGAAGGCCTGGCCCGCAGTGTGGTCGTTGTCGCGACCTCTGATGAATCCCCGCTTATGCGGCGCCAGGCAGCGCATCTGACATTGGCCGTCGCCGAATATTTCCGCGATGAAGACAAGACCGTCATGTGCATGATGGACAGTGTTACCCGTTTTGCCATGGCCCAGCGCGAGATTGGCCTTGCCACGGGGGAGCCGCCGGCCTCCAAGGGCTATACGCCGACCGTGTTCGCCGAACTGCCAAAATTGCTTGAGCGGGCAGGACCCGGGGCGGGAGCGGGCACGATCACCGGCCTGTTCACGGTTCTGGTTGAAGGCGATGACCATAACGAGCCGATATCCGACGCCGTTCGGGGGATTATCGACGGGCATATCGTGCTGGAGCGGGGGATTGCGGATCGGGGCCGCTATCCGGCAATCAATGTGCTGCGCAGCGTGTCCCGGACGATGCCGGACTGTAATACGGCGGAAGAAAACGCACTGGTCCGCCGGGCGAAAGCCCTGATGGCCACTTACGACAACATGGCCGACATGATCCGCCTGGGAGCTTACCGCAAGGGCAGCGACCCGGAAGTGGACGAGGCGATCCTGTATCACGCTTCGCTGGAGCGCTTCATGTCCCAGGACAAGAACGAGCCGGCGTCTCTTGAATCCGGATATGCCCAGCTCGATGCCATTCTTTCCATGGTCGGCGGCGACACGCACCATCAGGAAGAGCAGGGTGAGCCGTGAGCCAGTTTGAGCAGCTGATCCGGCTCCGGACCTGGGAGCTGGACGAAAAGCGCCGGGCCATGGGGGTGCTCCTGCAGGAAGAGGCCGCGTTTCTCGCCGAATCCGATGCCATGCAGCATGAATTCGATCGTGAAAAGCAGGCTGCGGCCGGCTCTCTGGAAGCACGCCGGACGCTCGAAGCCTACATGCATCATTTCAAGACACGGACGAAGGCCCTGGAGGAACGGATCCAGGCGAAACGCCGAGAGATAGATGCGGCAAACGAGGAAGTGCTGGATTGCTATCAGGAGCTGCGCAAGGCCGAAGCCGTCATGGAAGAGTATAAGGCGCGCGAGGCGGAGCGGATCGGACGTCTCGAGCAGATGGAGATCGACGAAATCGCTCTCAATATGATGAAGCGACGGCGCGGCTAGGTCTGAGACCTCGGGCTGTCAGGCATAGACATCCGGGTTTTGGCGCCCATCCGGCATAAGGTCGGCGATGGGCAGAGGCGGGAATTCCTTCTGAACCTTGAAACTCACCGCGCCGGACATGCCGGTGCGGCCTGATGTCTTTTCAAAAATTTCTATGATATCCGCCCGCATCTGCGGCTGCAGGGCACGGTGCGTGCGGATCAGCAGTGACATGGACTGTTTCGCGACGGAACCGTCTATCTGGAAGGGGCCGAGGCCGCTGAGCATAAGATCGACGACGAATCTAGTTTCGGCGTCGCCGCCGTTATTGCTGTTCTCTTCGCCGTCACCGCCTGTCTCCTCCTCGTTGCGCTCAAAAGGAGGCGGCAGGATGAAGAGGCGCATCTGTTCCAGGGCGTCCTGGTTTTGTATCGGCATGAAGAACGCACGCCAGCCAGCGGTCTCCGGTCCGCCTTCGCTCGCGCGGGAGAGGGATTGGAAATCGCCGGAAAGGGTCGACAGCAGCCGGCCATGCGATTTCTCAAGCGCCTGACTGGTGTCTTTCCCGAGCCAGCCGCCGAGGGAGCCGCCACGCACCGCGGCAAGGAAGAACAGCATGGAAGCGGCCAATTGAGGCCCGGGCCGGGCGATTGCAGCAGAAAATTGTGCCGCACTCTGTGGCGCCGATACTTCAAGAGCGCGGAGGCTTTCTTCCAGCGCGGGCCACTCCCGGGAGAGGATGGAGAGGGGCGTCTGCGATCCGCCTTCGATCCGGCCGCGCATGTCGCTTTCCGAGCGGCCCAGAATTTCCATGCGGATGGCGGACTGCATCTGTCCTGCCTCGGCGCGCGCCGCGACGTCGAGCAGACCGACGGATGAATTCACAATCGCCTGCCCGCTTCCACCGGTCGCGACAATGGTTCCGGAAATCACCGTGCCGCCGCTGCCGTGCTGTGCGGGCAATGCGTTGCTGGTCGGCGCCCCGACGGACAAAACCCGTATGGGAAAGTCCGCTCCAGGGGGGAGGGCATTGCCTGGTTTTGGTGCTGATGCCCCTGCTGTAGCCGCCCCGCTTGTGGCCGGTGTGCTTGTTGCCTGCCCGGCGGGCGCTGCCGTGGCCGTGCGGTTTTCGGAACCACCTTGTGTAACCGTCTGCGCCGTTTGCGCGACACTGTTGCTCGACACGTTCCCCGGGCGTCCGGTTGCTGCGGGAGCGACTGTTGTTGTTGCGGCAGGCGCCTGAGGAGCGCTTGCGGCAGTGCCCGGCGATGGTGGTGGCGTGTTTTGTGAAGCTGGCGTTGCCCCTGTGCTGACCGTGCCCGTATTGACTGTGCCTGTCTGGGCCTGTGCCGGTGACCGGATAGTGGCGGAGGGGCTTTGCTGGCCTGATGCCGGTTGTGCCGCAGGGGGCTGTGCTTGCTGCGCTGTATTGGAGACGGGTTGTGCGCCGGTTGGTGCGGGCGATGGCGGCGTTGCTTGCGGCAGCACGGCTTGCGGTGCGGTGGGCAAGGTGCTGCTAGGCTTCAGGTGCGGACTGGATGCCAGCAGGTATCGCGCGGCAGCTTGGGCCGCCTGCTGTGGGTTGATACTGCTTGCCGTTGCGGGGATCGGGCCGCCTGCAATGCCCTGGGGCAGCGAGGTCGGGCGCAAAACGATGGCCCGGGCAACTTGCCCGTCCGCGAGTGGCGGTAACGTTCTAGGGGCCGAGGCCGTTGTGGCGGTGGCGCTGCCCGTGGCGGCGGTATCGGCTTGCTGAGTTCCGGATACAGGTTTCGCAGCGGCAGTGCCTGGTACAGGAGAGCGAGGCTGCAGGAGGGCCTGCAATCCGTTCTCCGTTCTCTGCAAAATCAGGCTGACGACGGTGCCCGGGCGGACAAAGGCCGGAATTTGCCGGGGATTGATCTGGATTGTCGCTTCGCCTGCCGCCGTGCGGACATTCACGCTGCCGTCGGTCCGGACCCGCGTCACTGTTACATCCTGGGCCGATGGTTGTTGGGGCGCGGGCTGCTGGGCCTGTGCGGGGTGCTGGGGCTGCGGGGCGGGCGCGGAAGCCGGTGCCGGGCGCGCACCCTGTCCAGACGTGCTTTCAGGAGGAGGCGGCGCAGAATTTTGCGGGCCGGGAGGCGGAGGAGCGGAATTCTGGGGCGCCGGGGTTTGCGCGGGCGGTGGCGCCGAAGATTGTGCCGGCGATGGTGGTTGCGCCTGTGCTGCTGGCTGGCCTTGCGGCGGTTGAGCTTGAGGTGTGGCTTGAGGCGGTTGACCTTGAGGAGCCTGGCTCTGTGCACTCTGCTGTCCTTGCGCAGGTTGCGGCGCTTGCGGCTGAGCTTGTGGCGTTGTGACCTGGGCTGCGGGTCTGGTCTGGTTACCTGACTGAAGTGCGTCCGCACCACTGGTCACTCGTCCCTCAACCGGCGCATTGGCCGGTTGGGAGGAACGTGTCGCCTGCGGGGCAGGCGCGGTGGGTTGAACGGTGCTCAATCTGCTCTCTTCGGCTGCTATAGCAGCTTGTCGACGATGGCCTCCACGTCGGTCGCCGCCGGGGCCGACGGATAGCGGTTCAGGATCGGGCTCTGGTTCCGGATCGACTCGATGACTTTCCGGTCGCGGCGGATGATCCCGAGCAACTGGGGCTCGAACTTCAGGAAGTTCATCGCGGCCTTGCGCAGGGTTTCGTAGGTTTTCCGGCCGTCATTCACCGAATCCGCGCTGTTCACGACGATGGAAACCTCGCAGTTCGGGTCGCTCTGATGCGCGACCTTGACGAAGGCATAGGCGTCGGTCAGCGATGTCGGCTCGGCAGTGGTGACAACGATGACTTTACCCGCCCGGGCCGCGAGCATGCGCACGGTTCTGTCCAGACCCGCTCCGAGATCCATGACCACGCGATCATAGGTGTCGGACAGGTGGACGAGTTCGGTCCCGAGAGATTGCAGCCGGTTCGATGGCAGGGTTGCCAGACTTCCGGAGCCGGAGCGGCCGGCAATAATATCGAAATTTCCGTCGTCATAACGAATTTTTGCCTGCGCCAGGGATAGCCGGCCGGCGATGACACCACCCAGGTCCCGTTGCGGCATCAGGCCAAGCTGGATGTCGACATTGGCAAGGCCAAGATCGGCATCGAACAGAAGAACCCTCTGGCCCATCTTGCTGAGACCGTGGGCCAGCGTGACCGAGAACCACGTCTTGCCTACCCCGCCCTTGCCGGAGGCGATGGCGAGAATGTTGGCGCCCTTGGTGACAGGGCCACTGGCCGCTGTTGGTCGGGGCTTGTCTGCGGGCGACATCATTGGACTGATCCTTGGGTCCGTTCCATCAAAGCGACCTCAACCATAGGCACCTCGTGCCGTTTGCTGTTCGTCGTCAAAACTCTCCACCACCGATTTGGGCAGCAATAACCGTGCCAGCGTCACGGGATTCATTGGCCTGAGGCCATCCGCCACGCTGGGGCCGATACCGACATCGGTCATCTGCAGCCCCGTAAGCGCGGCCGCACTGAGGTATGATCCGAAGCGCCGGGTCATGTCGAGCCGGGTCAGAAGCAGACGGCGGGCGCCCAGTTCACGATAGATCCCGGCGATCTCGGCGGCTTCCATCGGGTCGATGCCACCGGCCATGACCAGGACCACATCCGCGTCCACGGCCTTTATCAGGCGTGCCTGCCGGTCAATATCGTCATTATCGAAAGGATTGCCGCCCGGACAGTCGATCAGGATATGCCCGCGGCCTTCGGCACCGGCGACGGCGGCTCTTAATTCGCCGGGTGTTCCGGCACTGATCAGGTTCAGCTTCAGGATCTTGGTGAAGGCCTCAAGCTGGGCGAAGCCACCGGCGCGGACCGTATCCGTGGTGATGACGCGCACCGCCTGTTTTTGCATGACGATCCGGGTGGCGAGCTTGGCAATGGTGACGGTTTTCCCCGCACCGGGCATGCCGACCAGAAGAATTGGTTTGTCGGCGGTACCGAGAGGCATCGGTGTGAAGGCGAAATACCGGTCAAGGGCGCCAGCCAGGGCCAGGATGGGATCGTCCATCGACAATTCTTCAGCGGCGCTGATCAACTCGTCCGATATTTGCGGCGGGACGCCATTATTGAGGAGGGCATCCGTGATGATCTCCACCGGATCATCATAGGCCTCGTCGTAATGATCTTCCTCGTACTCGAATTCGTCTTCGACCTGATCGATGGCGGCGGTTATGCGAACGCCGATGCCGTCTTCACCAGACTGAGTGGAGACAATGATGGCATCCTCGCCAAAATGCTCTTTCACGAGCGCCATGGCTTCGTTCATCGTGTCGGCGGAAAAAGTCTTCAGGCGCATGGAAACCTCACCGGCGACGTGCGCCCGTTTCTCAGCCCCAGACTAAAATCATACTTGGCCAAGGGTCTTGATCCGTGCCTTTGGGTGAATTTCATTTTGAGACATTACCACAGTCTGCGGCCGGAAACGCTCAACGATGGAGCGCACGTAGGGCCGGATACCGGGAGAGGTGAGAACCGTCGGGAATTCACCGACCTCGGCAAGCTGGTCAAGAGCGTTGCGCAGCGCCGTGATGAAGTCCTGAAGCTGGCTCGGCGGCATCGAAAGCTGCTGCTCCTCGCCCTGACCGATGATCGAATTGACGAATGCCTGCTCCCAGTCCGGTGACAGGGTGACCAGATGGATAACGCCGTCATCCGCCGTGTTCTGCTCACTGATCTGCCGGGCAAGGCGAGTCCTGACATGTTCGGTGATCAGGGTGATGTTGCGGGTGAAGGTGGACGCTTCCGAAACACCTTCGAGAATGGTCGGCAGATCGCGCACGGAAACACGCTCGCTCAGCAGGTTCTGCAGGACGCGTTGCAGGCCGCCGATGGAAATATTCGACGGCACCACGTCCGTGACCAGCTTCTGGTACTGGTCAGGCAATTCGTCGAGCAGCTTCTGGGTCTCGGTGTAAGACAGCAGGTCGCGCATATTGTCGCGGATCAGCTCCGTCAGATGCGTGGTGACCACGGTCGACGGATCGACCACGGTATAGCCCTTGAAGAGGGCTTCCTCGCGCTGCTCCGGGCCGACCCACATGGCGGGCAGACCGAAAGTCGGCTCGCGCGTGTCCGTACCGGCGAGATCAATCTGGTTCCCGCCCGGGTCCATGACCAGCAGGCGGTTCGGACGGATATCGCCGCGCCCAACCTCGATTTCCTTGATGCGGATGACGTAGGTATTGGCCGGAAGCTGCAGGTTATCCTGGATACGGACCTGCGGCATGATGAAGCCGCTTTCCACGGCGAGCTGCCGGCGCAGGGCCCGGATCTGGTCCGTCAGCCGCTGGCCCTCGGTCGTCTCGTTGACCAGGGGCAGCAGGCCGTAACCGAGCTCGAGCCGGACGAGATCGATATGCAGCGCGGCGGAGATAGGCTCTTCCGGCGGCGGAGCGGCGGCTTCGTCCGCTTCGCGTTGCACCACCGCGGCGGCCTCGCCTTCGTGCTTTGTATAGATCATGAAGGCAAGAGCGCCGACGATCGCGGCGAGTGTCAGAAAGATGAAGGTCGGAAAGCCGGGAAGCAGGGACAGGATCGCCAGCAGAACAGCGCACAGGGCGAGAGCCTTGGGGTAGCCGCCAAGCTGTCCGAAGACCGCCTTTTCCGTGGTGCCGGTGGTGCCGCCCTTGGTGACCAGCATACCGGCGGCGGTGGAGACGATGAGAGCGGGGATCTGACTGACCAGACCGTCGCCGACCGTCAGAAGCGTGTAGGTCGAGAAGGCATCCGCGAAGCTGACACCCTGCTGGGCGATACCGATGACCATGCCGCCGATGACGTTGATCACTGTGATGAGCAGTCCGGCGACGGCGTCCCCCCGGACGAACTTGGAGGCACCGTCCATGGCACCGAAGAAGGTGCTCTCGGAGCTCAACTCCTCACGCCGGTTCCGTGCCTGATCCTCATTGATCAGACCGGAGGAAAGGTCCGCGTCAATTGCCATCTGTTTGCCGGGCATGGCGTCAAGGCTGAAGCGGGCGGCGACTTCCGCGATACGGCCCGACCCCTTGGTGATGACGATGAAGTTCACGATCACCAGGATAGAGAAGACGATAATACCGATAGCGGCGTTGCCGCCCATCATGAAGCCGCCGAAGGCCTGGATCACATCGCCGGCCGCGTCCGTACCAGTATGACCCTCGGCCAGGATCAGGCGTGTCGAGGCCAGGTTAAGCGAGAGCCGCAACATGGTCGCGATCAGCAGGATCGTTGGAAACGAATTGAAATCCAGAGGCTTTTCGATGAACAGAACCGTCATCAGAATAATCACGGACAAGGCGATCGAGACCCCGAGAAGGATATCGAGCAGCATTGTCGGAACCGGCAAAATCAGAACCGAGATGATGCCGATCACGCCGAGAGCGAGGTAGATATCTCCCCGCTTGGCCGCAGCCTTCAGATTGGCAAGATTAAATGATGGCAGGGCCGTGCCACCACCGCCACCTTCCGGCTGCGGAGCTTGATTGGAGGCGTCCGTCATTCAGTGCCTCGCATCATGCGGTCCCGTTTCTGCATTTCATATCGCCTGAAGCTATTCTGATCTGCTTCAGACTGTCGCCCGATCTGCTTCGCCCGGCGGAGGCACATTAACGCCTTCCCCGGAATATGCCTTGAGCTTGTTGCGCAGCGTCCGGATGGAGATGCCGAGAATATTGGCGGCATGAGTCCGGTTGCCGAGGCAATGGCTGAGCGTATTGATGATCAGCTGGCGCTCGACATCGGCAACGGTGCGGCCAACGAGATCTCCGCCGGTCCCGCTTTCCTGTCCGGGCGTAGCCGGTGCTGGAGGGGGCGGGGCCGCTTCCGGCTCGTCGTCGAAAGAGGCTGGCTGAAACGCATTTGGTGCCGGAGGGGCAGCTGGTTGAGGTGCCGGTGTCGCGCGCAATGGCGGCGCTTCTTCTGCGGCCGGAGTCATTTGCTCCCCGGTCAGGATAATGGCTTCCGCTCCGATCTCGTTACCGGAGGCAAGCAGGACCGCGCGATGCAGGGTGTTTTCCAGCTCGCGCACATTGCCGCGCCAGTGATGGCCCTGCAGGCGGGTAACCGCCTCGGCGCTGAGCGGGCGCTCGGCAACGCCATTGGCCTCGGCGTATTTTTTCGAGAAATGAGTTGCGAGCAGCTTGATATCGGCCGGGCGCTGACGCAGCGGCGGGAGCTGCAGGTTGAAGACGTTGAGGCGGAAATAGAGGTCCTCCCGGAAATTGCCTTCCCGGACATGCCGCTCGAGATCCCGGTTCGAGGTCGCAAGCAGGCGGATGTCCACTTTGACCGGCTGGTTTCCGCCGACCCTGTCGATCTCGCGTTCCTGGACCGCCCGCAGCAGCTTGGCCTGCAAGCGGATATCCATCTCGCTGATTTCATCGAGCAGCAGGGTGCCGCCGTTTGCTTCCTCGAATTTCCCGACCCGGCGTGCCACGGCACCGGTAAAGGCGCCTTTCTCATGCCCGAACAACTCGGATTCCAGAAGGTTGTCCGGGATCGCGGCGCAGTTGACGGAAACGAACTGTTTGTCTGACCGCTTGCTTTTCTCATGCAGGTATCGGGCGAGAACTTCCTTACCCGTACCGGACTCGCCGGTGATCAATACGCTTGCATCCGATGGTGCGATCTGGTCGGCGAGTTTGAGAACCGCCCCCATGATCGGGTCCTGGAAAATCACCGAGCTCTGTTCCTCGGTAACGGCTGCGAGCACGGCGGCAATCAGCTCGGCGTTCGGGGGCAGAGGGATATATTCCTTGGCGCCCGCCTTGATGGCGGCAACAGCGGCATCGGAATCGTTTTCGAGACCGCAGGCGACAACCGGCGTGTTGATGTGCTCCTGGTTCATCGCCCGGAGCAGCTTGGCCACAGGCTGGGCCACGTCGATCATGACGAGATCAGCGCCCTGGCCGCTGCGCAGCGCATGCATTGCGCCCTCGACATTGTCCAGGTGACTGACTTTAGCGCCTTTTTTCAGGGCTATCTGACCGGCTGCGCTAATATGTCCGCCGAGTGTGCCGACGATCAGCAATCGCATCTGTCAATTCTCCCGTTTGGGCGACCGTATCCGGGTCAGCCCTGTCCTTCAATCGTAGTAGTCGAGCCGCTGCGATGGCGGCAGTTTGGTATTCAGCATGCGCTCGAGAAGCCGAGGGTTCTCCTGCCGGGCGATCGACATTGCGCAGGCATGGTAGATTTCACATTCGAGCAGCTCAGCTTCAGCGTTGCGCTCCAGTTTCGCCGCAATCGGTGCCAGCACCATGTAGGCGAGAATGGCGCCATAGAAGGTCGTCAGCAGGGCAACCGCCATGGCCGGGCCGATGGAGCCTGGATCATCCAGGTTTCCGAGCAACTGGATGAGCCCGATCAGGGTGCCGATCAGCCCCATGGATGGAGACACTTCAGCGGCCCGCCGGAGCACGCCGGCGTGACGGTGCCGGATGTCCTGTATGGCATCGATTTCCTGGGCCAGAACCTGGTCGATCTGATGCGGCGTCGCCCCGTCCACCGCCATGGCGACGGCACGTTGCAGAAAAGGCTCGCTATCGACGGAGGGAATCACGGCATCAAGAGCAAGGACGCCATTCTCCCGTGCGATGGCCGCGAGGTTGAGCGACCGTTCGCCGGCAAGTCTTGGATCATGACGGTGCGGCAGCAATGTTTCCAGAACGGCGCCGATGGCACCGAACAATTCGGAAATGCTGTAGGAGACGAGGGTTACGGCAAAGGTGCCGATGAGGACGATCAGAACAGCCGGAAGATTGTAGAAGGAACTGACCGAGCCGCCGAGCACCAGGGCCGTCATGACCAGTCCAAAAGAAACCGACAGGCCCAGGATCAAGGCAATATCGATCGTACGCCCACTTGCCGGAACGTCGAACGTTCTGGTTTTGACTGGACGCGGACGATCTCCGCCATTTTCCACGGTCGCGCGATCTGCCATGTCTTTTCTGATCCCGCCGCTTAGCCGGTTCTGTCGGATTTGATGATTTCCGTCATGGTCACGCCAAGGCGTTCGTCGACGATGACGACCTCTCCGCGGGCCACGAGGCGGTTGTTCACATAGATATCGATCGCCTCGCCAACCTTGCGGTCCAGCTCGACGACGGCGCCGCGGCCAAGCTTGAGAAGCTGGCTGACCTGCATGCTGGACTTGCCGAGCACGGCGGAGACTTGCACCGGAATATCGTAGACGGCTTCAAGTTCGCGCGCGCTGATCTGCTGGCGGGATTCCTCCGGAACAACCTCCGGCGTTTCGTCTGCGGCCTGCTGCTCCATGGCGGCGGCCATATCCAATTCTTCGAGATCTTCGAAATCGACATCGGTTTCGTCGGACATATCGCTCTCCTCTGGCGGCCAGGCGGCGCTAGTTCTGAATCAGTTCAGGTTCGCTGGAATTGCCGTCCTCGTCCACACCTGTATCGGGTGCTTCCGGGACCGCATCGGATGGGGCGGGGATGGGGTCATCTTCCATTCCCGGCAGATCATCGCTTGCCGCATCGATTTCGGACTCTGACAGCTCTTCAGATGCGGTCTGGTCGTCGGCTTCGGTCACCGGGGGAATATCGGAGCCGATGTTGGACCGGACGGGAAGGGCGGAAAGAGTGCGCTCGACCATCTCGTCGATCTCGCTCCAGGTCTCGTCCAATGCCCGCTCGACCGCGCCGGCGGCCCAGGAGACGCGGCAATCGGTTGCGACAAGTTCCGGGTCGCCAACCAGGACCACTTCACCTTCATAGCCGACGCGGGACGCCATCAGCTGGACCTTGTCGCGCAGCGGCGCTTCCAGTTCCGCCGCGACGCGGATCATCACCTTTGGCTGTTCGGTCAGGAACTGGAATGCCTGATTGATAACATGCTCGATCTGCGGCAATTCCGTACCGCGTATCAGTTCCGGTGCGAGCTTGCGCATGATGGTCGCGGACAGGCGCACTGCATCACGCTGTATTTCCGACGTCCATTTGCGGTGTGTCTGGTTGAGCTCGTCAATCTTGCTGAGCACGCCCTCAAGCGAAACGGCAACCTGTTGCTCAATGCCGGACATGGCAGAGGACATGCCTTCCTGACGGCCGAGCTGGTAGGAGGCCTCCTTGGCTTCGTCGACCTCTTCCTGGCTGTAGGTTGGCGGCGCGTGTTCCTCGGCCTCAAGCTCTGCCATCCGCGCTGCCTCTGCCGCGCGGCGCATTTTCTGCTGATATTCCTCGTCGAAAATATTGTCGAACAGGAAGCGTGATTTTTGCGTACTCATGCTGCCCGACCTGCTTCGGTGAAAGCGTTTTCAGTCGTCGTCAACCGCCGGCTCCGGAGTTGCCTGCTTCCTGGTACATCCAGTTCCGGATGATGGCGACCGCTTCTTCGGGGTGTTTCTCCACGATCTCGCCTATTTTCTTCAGGGAAGACGCGCGAACCCGGCCCTCCACCTGATTGATATCGATCATCTGATCAAGCAGGCTGTCCTCTTCGTCGTCGCCTTCCAGAAGTTCGGCCATATCCGCGGTGGCGCCAGGACCGGTGAGCTGGGCGATGGCATCCGCGCCGGCAATCATACCGCCAGGACCACCGCTTGCGGCAAGGGTGGTCGGCATCGATTCAAAGAGGCGTGTCAGCACGGGCCGTACGACCAGCAGGATCACGAGAAGGCCGACGACTGCCAGTACCAGAACTTCGGCAAGCTGCAGGAATTCATCCTTGGAAATGCCGAACAGGAGGGAGCCGTCATCCAGGTCAAGCGGCTCAAGCTTGACGAACTGCATGTTCACGACTTCAACCGTGTCACCACGGCTTCCATTATAACCGACGGCGGAGCGCACGAGCGTGGCGATCTGCTCCAGCTCTTCTTCGGTTCGGGGTTGGTAGACCTTTTCCCCGTCTTCGTTTTCGACATAGCGTCCGTCAACCAGAACGGCCACAGAAAGGTTCTGGATCTGACCGGCTTCCTTGACGCGGTTGCGCACGGTGCGGCTGATCTCGAAGTTGACGGTTTCCTCGGTGCGGGAGGATTCGGAACGGGCGGACAGATCGCCATTTCCTGCATTGGCTTCGGCTTCCGGCAGGTTGTTCTCTACTGAAACCGTGTCCTGCTTGTTCCGTTCCTGGGAGCTTTCGCTTTCTTCGATGGTCTGCGTCGAGCGGGCAACCTGGCTGTCCGGGTCGTATATCTCCGATTGCTCGGTGAAACGGTCATAGTCGATATCGGCGCTGATTTCCGCACGGACACGGCCAAGCCCGACAATGCGTTCGACCAATTCCTCGACGGAGCCGCGAATGCGGTTTTCGAAGGCCAGACGCATTTCCTCGGAACTTTGGCCGGGAAGGGTGCCGTCCTCGTCATTGGTTCCCCGGGCCAGCAACTGGCCCCGGCTGTCGAGGATGGAAATGTTCTGCGGTTCCATGTCCGGAACGGCGGCGGCAACAAGATGCTGGATCGCCAGAACCTGTTCACGGCCAAGGCGGCCGGCCCCCTGGACCTGGAGCACGACGGATGCGCTCGGCTTGCGGCGCTCGCGGCTGAAAAGTTCGCGCTGCGGCAGCACCAGATGAACACGGGCGCCGCGCACATTGTTCATTGCGCCGATGGTTCGTCCAAGCTCGCCTTCGAGCGCGCGGACCAGATTGACGTTCTGAACAAAATTGGTGGTTCCGAGGCCATCGGACTTGTCGAAGATTTCGTATCCCATGGTCCCGCCGCCCGGCACGCCTTGCTCGGCGAGGGTCACGCGGAGTTTCAGGACTTCGTCGCCGGGGACAAAAACCTGCTGGCCTCCAGCCTTCAGTTCGTACTGAATGTTGCGGGATTCGAGTTCCTTGACGATGGCACCGCTGTCGGCGGGATCGAGGTCGCCATAAAGCAACGACATCCCGCCGGTGGAGAGGCGGGAGGCAAGGAAGATGAAGAACCCAAGCACTGCAACCGCAGTCCCGACCAGGGCGGCGATACGGATGGGGCCGAGATTACGGATCAGGTCGACAAGAGGATTCATGGGTTATAATCCCCGCAGTTGCGCGCAGCTGAGGCCCGAAATTTCATCGGGAGGGTTTCGCGAATACATTGCATTTTATATGTATCTTTCGAAAATTGAAAGAACCCTCTGGGCAAAAACTGCCTAGTCAATATATCTGACTGTGAATCGAAAGAGAACAATTAATTAGCGGCTGAACTTGTGGTATTGGTTAAGGAATATTTGACCGTATGTCTATCTGATGGGCTCTGATGTGTCCCACACATGCGTCGCGGAGAGGTGATAATGGCGAAAAGTGAATCTCCGAAAGGGATGCCGGGCAATTCGCAGATGACGGCCTCTTTCAGCGGCGCTGTGGATGTCTCGCGGTCGCGCCATGTCACCATGGCGACCAAGGCGGTGAATCTTCTCAAGCAAGGACAGCTTGAGCCGGCCCGTAAATTGTTCATGGAGATTCTGAACGAGAATGAGGATGACGTGTTCGCAATGCACGGTATCGCTCTCGTCGCCCGTGATATGGGGCGATTGCCGGTTTCCGTGGAGCTGATGAAGAAAGCTCTCGCGCTGGATCCGCGAAACCCGATGATTTCCAGCAACCTCGGGACAATCCACGAGGCAATGAAAGAGTATGAAGAAGCGCTGACCTGTTACAAGAATTCGCTCAAATGGGGCATTCGTAATGCTGCCATTCATAACAATATCGGGAGTGTTCTTTCCAAACTCGGACGCCGGACAGAGGCACTTATCTCGTTCCGCAAGGCTCTAAAAGCGGGCGTCGAGTTTCCCGAAGCGATGACCAATATGGCGACGATGCTTGGCGATCTCGGGGATTTCAAGCAGGCGGACTATTATTTTCGCCGCGCTCTGGAGCTGGATCCGGAGAACCCGCATGCGCACCACAATCTCGGCTTTATGATGTTGCGTCAGGGGCTCTGGGAGGAAGCCTGGTTCCATTGTGAATGGCGGATGGTCGCAACGAACAATGGGGTGCCCTGGCGCAAGTTCCCACAGCCACTCTGGAATGGAAATCCGTTTCAGGGTGCCCGGCTCATGCTTTACGCGGAGCAGGGGATTGGTGACGAGATACGGTTTGCGAGCATGATTCCGGAAGCAATTGCCCGAGGCGGCGAAGTGGTCGTCGAATGCGCCCCGCGTCTTGTGTCTCTCTTCCAGCGTTCCTTCCCGCAGGTCAGGGTCGTTCCTGCGAAATACTGGCCTGCAGAGGAAGGTGTGGAGCCGTTTGATATTGCCTGCCCCTTTGGAACGCTCGGGAGGTTGTTCAGGCAGGGTAAAGAAAAATTCCCGGTTCACTCCGGATATATCAAGCCTGATCCGCAACTGGTCGAGGAATTCCGGCAGCGTCTGAAAAAAGCCGGGCCAGGGCCATATGTGGGGCTCTGTTGGCGAAGTGGTCTGAGGGGAGCTTACCGGACCGAGTATTATTCCGAGATTGAAGACATGCGCGCTCTCATGAAGGTCGATGGTGTGACCTTTGTGAATTTGCAGTACGACGCAACTGCCGAAGAACTGGAAACCGCGAAGTCGGAATTCGGGGTCGATCTCACCGCCTGGGATGATGTGGATCTGAAGAATGAGCTGGAGAAAGCCGCCGCGCTCACGAGTTGCATGGATCTTGTTGTGAGTCCCGCGACTTCTGTTTCTGTCATGTCCGGGGCTCTCGGTGTCGAGACGATCGAATTCCGGCCGTTTCCGATCTCAGATAGTTATTTCAAGAATGGCCGGTGCCCATGGTTCCCGAGCGTGAGATATTTTGCGAAACGGCAATCCGAAAAATGGAACAAGATTTTGCGTACGATTGCCGTCGAAATAGAGGCTTTGAAAGCCTGAGCTAATTTCCGTTCCGCAGCCGTCTTGAGGCGCGGCGATAATCCTGTACCCGTGTTGCTCTCAGCGCTCGCGTTCCGTGCGACTTTATCAACTCGCACCAATGCGCAAATTCCTCGTGGCTGAGGCTGTATCGTTCACATGCCTGATCGAGCGTAATCAGGCCGTCCTCGACCGCGCGCACAACCTGTGCCTTGCGGCTGACGACCCAACGTTTGGTGTCTGCCGGCGGCAGTTTGGCAAACGGATCGTTCGAAGCCGGATTGGGTTCGATTGAGCTTAGGGTCGATTTAATATTCTGCTGCTTTTCTGCGGTCATCTTTTCAACGCATGATCAAAATGCCGGTCTTATGCAAAAATAAGCCTCGCTCCCTAAAAAAACCTTAAGATCCATGACTTTCCGAAAATATTGAGCAAAAAAAAGCCCCGGCGAAACGCCGGGGCAAAAGAAATTCGGTAGAAAAAGAGCGGAGGAGCCGCTTACCGCTTGATACGGATAATTTCGTCCAGCAGCTCGTCACCAGTCGTGATGATGCGGGTTGCAGCAGAATAGGCACGCTGCGTCACGATCAGGTCGGTGAACTCGGTTGCGATATCGGTGGTCGAGTTCTCCAGGGCGCCAGATTGTATCCGGCCCGTACCGCCGTTCGTCGGAATGCTGAGAACGATGTCGCCCGAGGTTGAGGTGACCCCGTAGGCGTTACCATTCAGGGCGCTCAATTGTGTCGCGGACGGCACTGTCCCGAGCGGCAGTCTATAGATGTTTCGGGTTTGCCCGTTGGCAAAGTTCGCCGCGACCAGTCCGTCTTCTGTGATCGAAACACCTGTCAGAGCGGATGGACCGGAGCCGTCCTGGTTCAGCAGCGAGGTTTCAAACTCACCATTGAACTGCGACATGCCTGTCGGTTGGCCGAATGTGCCCCAGTTGATTGTGATTGTGTTGAGATCAACTGCGCGGCTGAATTCACCCGCACTAATGTTCAGGGTCTCGGTCGCTGCTTCGTTCGTTGCGCCGGGAGCGACACCGTCCACTGCCCGCAGGCTGCCATCGGTGTTAAACACCATGGTGTGTGCACCACCGCCAATCGAGACGGAGACGGCGGCCGTCGTGCCCGGATTCTGAACCAGATCGTAACGATATGTCCAGGTGTTTGCGGCAGCAGATTTCGTCCAGGTTGTCCGGAGCAGATAATCGAATCCCTGGGAGTCATAAATCGTGATGTTGGTGACGACCGACTCACCGGTGGCGGCGCCTGCTGGTACGTTGGCGTTGATGGTCACATCGTCCGTGGCGTTCGCGATCTGGCCAAACTGGGACAGGTCGACTGTCTCAAGGCTGCTCAGCAGGTCGCGTGTGTCCTCGTTGACGATATTGCCTGAGACATCGGTCCGCCAGCCCTGCAGATAGTAGCCCGCCGTATTGACCAGGCGACCGTTCTCGTCCGTATTGAACGCTCCGGCTCTGGTCAGCAGGTACTCATCGTCCGAACCCGGGTCCGCTGCGCCGTTGACAACGAAGAAGCCATTGCCGTCGACGGCGATGTCTGTCGTGCTGGTCGTGCCCTGCAGGAGGCCCTGCCGGCTTGGATCCGTCAGCGGCTTGCTCTGCACGCCACCGGGCGTAAAGGCCGTTGCGGTCGGGCTGCGGGTGACCAGGGTCTGGAACCGTGCTTGCGTCTCTTTATAGCCGACGGTTTGCGAGTTCGCGATGTTGTCAGAGATAATTCCGAATGCGGTTGCTTGCGACGCGATCGCCGCAACACCCGCAAAAAGTCCACCGGTAACACTCATGTTAAATCTCCATTCACAGGGCCGGGGCGTAACCCACCGGCCGTTTCTACCGATGATGCCGGTCTGGCATCGTGGCCGGGGGCTTCTCTATGGCCCCGGTCCTTCCGCCTTAAACGGCGGAAACGCGTGTTATTTCATTCATCTCGACGATGATCTTTCCGACCATCAGGCTCGGCCCGTCCTCGCCGGTGACGACACCGGTCACCAGGCCGACGGCCTCTACCTCGGCTGTGACGCCTTTTTTGTCGGTGTCGAGTGCATTGATCTGAATTGAATAGGGGCCGTTTGGCAGCTTTTCGCCATCCTCATTGGTGCCGTCCCAGTTGAACTCAAAGCGTTCGCCGGCGCCGGTCTGACCCTCTTCCGAATAAACCAGATCACCAGCCGCGTTGAAGACGTTGACGGTGGTCGAGTTTGCTTCGGATTCGAGCAGGTAACCCCAGCTCGCACCGTCATCGGTGAGATTGGTGTTGTTGCCGTTGAAGATGACATGCTCGCCGATATAGTTGACCGCTGCCGCGTTCGTGTTTGCGGCCTGTGCGGAAACCAGGGACGCCAGGGACTTGTTGGTCTCGATCTGCTGCTCGACGGCTGTGAACTGGACCAACTGGTTGGTCATCTCGTTCGTATCCATCGGACTGGTCGGATCCTGGTTTTGCAGCTGCGTCAGAAACAGCGTCAGGAACTGGTCGCGTTCGTCCTCGAGCCGCTCCCCGGTTGTCTGCTGTGTCGCAAAGATGCTGGAGCCGCTTGTTGTGCTTGAAACTGCGTCCGCCATGTCATCAGCCTCCTAGGCTACCAGGTTCAGCGACCCGTCGTCGCCGATACC
>NZ_CAXBDC010000014.1:0-58792 GCF_963974195.1 uncultured Nisaea sp. | reverse complement strand
AAGGGCCGGGCCTGCGCCTCGCCCTGATGGGGCCGCACATGATCTTCGGTCTGGCGGGCGGCAAGGGCGGTATGGGCCATTTCTACGATCATATCGGCCCGGCCATGGAAGCCTGGTGGGAAACCATGCAGGAGACGCCAAAACTGGATGCCGGCTTGCGTCAGAAACTGATCGACGGCGTGGAGGATGAAGCGGCCGGCCGGTCCATCGACCAGCTCGAAGCCGAGCGGGACGACAAGCTGATCGCCTTGCTGAAAATGCTTCAGGCGAAAGGATAGAGGTTGAAATGACCGGTTCCGGGAAGTCCGTGATCGTTGTCGGCGCCGGTATCGTCGGCGTTGCCACCGCGCTTTGCCTGCAGATGGAGGGGCACCGGGTCACGGTGCTGGATCCGAAAGCTCCCGGCACCGCCACCTCGTTCGGCAATGCCGGATCGATCGCCATCGGTGCGATGTATCCGACGGGCTCGCCCGGTAATCTGAAGCAGCTGCCGAAGATGCTGATGGACCCGGCCTCGGCGATCTCCGTCCGCTGGTCCTATCTGCCGCGCATGCTGCCCTGGTTCGTCCGCTTCTTCGCCGCCAGCCGTCCCTCACGGGTGGAGCAGATCGCCCGTGAGCTGGCGACCATCGTGCCGTCGGCCGGAGACGCGCATCTGTCCCTGATGAAGGCGCATGGGATCGAGGGCATCGTGAAGCCGCTCGGCTGGCTCAAGGTCTATACCGGTGAGAAATCATTCGCCGGAACCCTCGGAGAGCGGGAGACGATCATCCGGCATGGCGGCAACCTGCAGATCCTGAACCAGGACGAGCTGCGTCAGCTGGAGCCGTCCCTGTCGCCGCGTTTCACCCATGGCGCCTTCCAGCCGGATAACCATTTTGTCACCAGTCCGGTCAAGCTGACCGAAGCCTACGCCAAAGCCTTCATCGGGCTCGGCGGCCGGTTCCTGGGGGAGAAGGTGACGCGGTTCGAATTCGACGGCAGTCGTGTGCAAAAGGTGGTTACGGATCTCGGCATGCATGAGGCGGACAGTGTCGTGGTCTGCGCCGGGGCCTGGTCCGGTCGGGTTTGCAAGATGCTCGGCTTCAAAGTGCCGCTGGACACGGAACGCGGGTATCACCTGAATATTATCTCGGACGGCGGACCGAAGCTGGGCCGGCCGGTTGTGGTTGGTGATCACAGTTTCGTGTTGGCGCCGATGCAGGACGGCATCCGGCTGACCAGCGGCATCGAATTCGCCGGTGTTGACGCTGCGCCGGACTTCAGGCGGATCAGGCGCATGCTGCCGCTGGCGCGGAAAGCGCTGCCGGGATTAGGAGACACTATTACCCGGGAATGGCTCGGGTTTCGGCCGTCGACGCCGGATAGCAAGCCTGTGATTGGGGCCGCGCCGGGACTGCAGAATGTGTTCCTTGGCTTCGGTCACGGACATATCGGGCTGACCCTGGCGGCTCGTACGGGAAACCTGCTGGCGGATCTTGTCGCCGGACGGGATCCTTCTATCGACCTGGGACCGTTCAGCGCCGGCCGTTTCTAGGGGCCGGTTTCCTTGCTCTGTCCATATTACGAGTTTCTGACAAATCCGGCCCGCTACTCTCTATAGTGAGAAAACCATTGCTTGCGGCGCGCCATCAGCTAAGAGTCTCTTGGGGACTCACCGGCGCTTATGAGATTCCAGCATGAAAGGGAGAAGCATGAAACGCTTTCAGAACCCAACATTGAAAAAGTCCGTCGCCGTATTCGGCGTGGTACTTCTATCCGGCTGTGCCGGTATGCAGCTCGACAATGCTCGCAAGGTTGAGCCAGGGGGAAGCGCCTTCAGCACAGCGCTGTACAAGGAATATATGGCTCTCTCCGAACTCGAATTCCTTGAGGGCGACTACGCGGATTCAGATGTGTTCGCGCTGCGGGCGATTTCCGCCGCAGGCAACAATCCGACCACGCCGGAAGAGATGAGCGCGCGTAATATTCCGGCAGCCAACAAGGGCGAGCTGGCAACGGCACGCCGCGAACTTGTCGAAGCTCTGGCTGCTACGGCAACCGAAAAGGCATCCGTCAACGCCGCTCAGGCCCAGGCCTCATTCGAGTGCTGGATGCAGGAGCAGGAAGAAAACTTCCAGCCTGACGATATCGCCCGGTGCCGTGCGGACTACATGGCATCGATGAACGCCGTGCGCTCCGCTCTTGCGCAGGTTCCGGCAGCACCGGTTGCAGCTCCTGCTCCGGCGCCGAAGGCTCCGCTGCGGATGGCCGCGACCTACACTGTCAATTTCGACTTTGATTCGGACGCGATCACTGATGCGGCCAGCCAGATCATCTCCGAAGCCGGCATTGCGGTTGATGAAATGAAAGCCAGCACGATCATCCTGTCCGGTTATACCGACCGGGCCGGTTCCGAGACCTACAACATGAAGCTTGCGGATCGCCGGGCGAAGGCCGTTCTCAGTGCACTCGACATTCGATCCAACAAGAAGATCGCTGATGCGACAGAGATCAAGGTCTATGGCGAGAAGAACAACAAGAAGAAGACCGAGGACGGCGTTCGCGAGCCGGAAAACCGCCGCGTGAAGATCGAAATCATCCGCTAATCAGCGGGACATAATACGAATAAGGCCGCCCTCGGGCGGCCTTATTTTTTGCTCCGGATTCATGAAATCCGTATCCGGCAACCCGTCATCCTTATTCGGCCATGCCTTCGATGGTCTGCCGGATGATCTGGCGGGAGCGCCACAGCACCATTTCCTTCCAGTCGGCCTTGTCCGGGGAATAGTGATCTCGGATCTGCTGCTTGATGCGCTTGGTTTCCGGTGCCGACCAGTCAACGTCGCCCTGATTGTGCAGCCAGTGATCCTCGCGCAGCACAAGCAAACCGCGGTCCGTCGGGAAGGTGCCGTATTCCAGGGCAACATAGGTGTAATTGTCGCCAAGCTCTGCATTCCACATCTCGCGGGAGGTGCCGTGCAGCGGGATGGAGGAAGAGGTGCCGAGTTCCGGCACACCGACGGAATCGCCATACATCTCGACAACCCGCTTCATGCCTGCACTGCCCGGCAGATGCGCGCAGATCGGCTCGCCATAACCATAGGGACCGAGGCCTGTGTGGTAATCGATAACGCTGACCAGCGCGCGGTCAGCCAGCGTGAAGTCGCGGATGATCTTCTCCAGCGTCTGGCGCGCCCATGAAGGGCCGAAACCGCCAAAGAACATGCTGTGCGCATGCTTGTACTGACCGGCCTTGCGGGCTGTCTGGAAGGCGCTTTCGCCATGATCCGCCCGGTATTTGGCGATCTTTTCCTTCGCCTTGGCCATGGTTTCGTCGTCGAGGGACGGCGGGACGAGGGCATCGACCAGCTCGTCATGGCCCGGGTTTTCCGGAACGGGCTTGGTGAAATCGATATAGTTCCGGTTCAGGTCGCAGCCTTCTTCCGTCACACGGCGCAGCCAGGCGAAGCCGTGTGGGTTCAGTGCGTGGATGTGCAGCGCCGCCATGTCCGCCTCGAGCCCTTGCCGGGCGCCGGACAGGAACCAGTCGATCTGTGCACCCGAGCCGCAGAAACCTTCCACGCCGTGGGTGGAGGAGATCGTCACCAGAACCTTCTTCGCATCTTTCGGCCCAACCCAGGCGGCGTCACAGGCGAGGGTTTCGCCGTAGGGGCCCTTGTTCGGATTCTCGTAGGTCGTGACCGTGGCGCCTTCGCGCTCGGCCGCGGCGAGAAAGCGCTCGCGCGCCTGACGGTAATCGTCGGAAAATGCGTGATCGATGAATTCGAGGATGCTCATCTGGTCCAGTCCATGGGGAAGGTGGCGAAAGCCGTGAAGGGGAACAGAGTAGCAAACAGCCATGCCCCGGCGCCATTGCCGTAACGGAAATATCTGTTGAGCTGATCGGGACAAGTTGGCAGCGTTGCCGCTCAATTTCCTGAAGTGTGTGAGTGCGAGGCGTCATGGCGTTACCCGGGAACATCCTGCTTATTACCGCCGATCAGTGGCGTGGCGACTGTCTCTCTATCCTCGGTCATCCGGCTGTGCGGACACCCAATATCGATGCACTGGCAGCGGACGGGGTTCTGTTCGAGCGGCATTATTGTCAGGCCGCACCGTGCTCGCCGGCCCGCGCCTCGCTCTATACCGGGCTCTACCAGATGAACCATCGGGTCTGCCGTAATGGCAGCCCTCTGGATGCGCGTTTCACCAATATTGCGCAGGAAGGGCGCCGGGCCGGTTATGGCCCGGTCCTGCTCGGCTATACGGACCAGACCCTCGATCCGCGCACCCGGCATCCGAAAGACCCGCGGCTCACCACCTATGAAGAAGTGCTGCCGGGGTTCGAGCGGCACACGCGATACGACGAACATGCGCTCGACTGGCTGCACTGGCTGGAGGGCAAGGGGGAGGACGCGTCCGGTGGTCTCAAGGGAGTCTATGGGGCGGTGCCGCAGGACGGTCCTTTCAGCCGGGCGGATCTGACGCCAAAATTTGCCCCCGAGCATACGGAGACCGGCTATATCACCGAACGGTTCCTCGATTATCTGGGGCAACAGGATGCGGACAAACCCTGGTTCGCGCATCTTTCCTTTATCCGGCCACACCCGCCGTTTTCGGTGCCGGAGCCCTATAATTCCATGATCGATGATGCGCTGGTACCGGAGCCGAGCAGGGCGGAGTCGGTCGAAGCGGAAGCGGCACAGCATCCGTTCCTGCGCTTCATGCTGGACCGTGTGCCCGGCAAGTCCTTTGTGCCCGGTGGCGGTGACCGGCTGGTGACGGACTGGAGCGACGAGGAAATCCGTGCCGTGCGGGCGGTCTATTTCGCCATGGTGGCGGAAGTTGATGCGCAGCTCGGCCGTCTGGTCGAAGGGCTGAAGAAGGCCGGGGCCTATGAAGATACGCTGATCGTGCTGACCAGCGATCATGCCGAAATGCTGGGCGACCATCATTTGTTCGGCAAGCTCGGCTATTTCGAGCAGAGCTATCATATCCCGCTCATCGTCCGGATGCCGGGAGCGCACAATCCGCGCGGCGTCAGGGTGGATCGGTTCACGGAATCCATCGATATCGCGCCAACCCTGGCGGAATGGTCCGGCATCCCCACACCACTGCAATATGATGGCCGCTCCCTGTTGCCGTTTCTTGAAGGCACGGAGCCGTCCACATGGCGTGATGCGGCGCATTGGGAGTTTGATTTCAGGGATGTCACCGGCGGAGTACCGGAAAAAGAACTCGGTTTGCGGCTCGATCAGTGCCAGCTCGCGGTGCGGCGGGAAGGCCGGTTCAAATATGTCCATTTCGCCGCCTTGCCCCCGTTGCTGTTCGATCTGGAGAATGATCCGGATGAACTGGTGAATCTTTCCGGCAATCCTGACTATGCGGCAGAGGAACTTGCGGCGGCGCGTGGCATGCTGTCCTGGCGTCAGGCGATGAGCGAACGCACCCTGAACGGGATCGATGTTACGGCGGACGGGCCGGTGGAGCGGAGCTTCGCGGAGCGTTTTTAAACGAGTCTGGCGGAGCCTCGCGGAGCGATTCTGAGAAACCGTAATCATCCTTCGCCAATTGATACTGATCCGGTTCCGTGCCGCACCTTGGCGGTGCGCGTAAAGCGCTGCTAAGTTACTGAAAACAGCGAGCGCATTCGGGGGATGTTATGAGCGAAGCAGCCGATTATTCGATTGATCCGCAGATGGCGAAAGCCATGGAACGGATGGTGAAGATCGTCGAAGAGGAAGGGCTTCCGCCGCTCCCCGTGAATCCAAGTCCGCCGGAATCCCGCGCCCGGATGGAAGCGGAGCGGTCCTGGTGGAACCAGGACCTGCCGGAAATGGCGGATGTCCGCGAGGAACATATCGACGGCCCGAACGGCCCGATCCGGGTGCGACTGCTTTATCCGGACGTGCCGCGCCCGGCGCCGGTGCTGGTTTATTTCCATGGCGGCGGCTGGGTCGTCGGCTCGCTTGAGACCCATCACCGGGCAATGCGCTGTCTGGCTCTGGAAAGCGGCTGCGCCGTTGTTGCCGTCGATTACCGGCTTGCGCCAGAGCACAAGTTCCCGGCCCCGCTGCAGGATTGCGTCGCGGCGATCGAGTATGTCCGGGACCATGGGGCTGACTGGGGGCTGGATACGAAAAAGATCGCCGTTGGCGGTGACAGTGCCGGTGCCAACCTCGCCCTTGGGGCGGCGCTTGCCCTGCGTGACAAGGGCGACAGCCCGATCCGCTCCCTGACCCTGTTCTACGGCTGCTTCGACCGGGGTCTCGAAGATGAGTCCCATACATTGTTCGGCGATGGCTCCTTTGGTCTCTCGACAGCTTCCATGCGCTGGTACTGGAGCCACTATCTGCGCGATGATGCGGACGCGGAAAACCCTCTCGCATGCCCGCTGAAAGCGGATCTGGCCGGATTGCCGCCGACCCAGCTTTATCCGGCCGGTCTCGATCCGCTGCGGGACGATTCCATCCACATGCATGAGCGGATGAAGGCTGCAGGAGTGCCCGTTGAATACAAGCTCTATCCCGGGGTCTGCCACGCGTTCATCAACCTGACCCGGATGGTCGATCAGGCGCATGAGCTGATCGGCGATGCCTCTGCCGCAATCCGGCGGAACCTCTCCTAGGCTGAGGTCCCGGGGCGCTCTTTCGGCAGGCCGAGGGTCAGGATGTTGGTCATCAGGATGGTTCCCGCCAGCATGTAAAAGACCGAGGCGAGACCGTACTGGTCCGCCAGCATGCCGCCGATGATCGGCATGACGATGGAGAAGCCGCTCTGCGTGCCGAACATCAGGCTGGTGGCCGATCCTCCGAGATGATCCGGTGTCAGGTCCATCATCCAGCTATGCACGACGGGCCGCACCGCATAGAGCACGAAGCCGAGCAGGGATATCCCGGCGACGAAGGCCGCTTCGCTGCCGAGGAAGGTCAGGCTGGTAATCAGGACGGTGGAAGCGCTCAGCCCGGCGAGCACGACCGTGCGTCGTCCGACCCGGTCCGACCAGATCCCAGCTGCCGGTGTGGCGATCACACCGCCAACCTGCATCGCGGCCATGGCAACGCCGATCATGACGGGACCTGAATGCATGACGTCCGCGAGATAAAGCGGCAGGAAGGCCAGCAGGCCGCCCTGTGTCATGGAACGGAAGCCACTCATCACGCAGAGTCCGAGAATGGCCTTGTTGGCGATCACCGAACGGATCCCGGCGAAATACTCGGAAAGACCGACACCGCGTGCTGCCGTGCCCTCTGCTTTTTTCGTCTCATAGCGCATCAGCCCCACAGCCAGGATGACCGCGACGGCAAGTGCGGGCACGGCGGAGATCTCCGCTGCCTGTTGCCAGCCGAATGTGGCCATCAGGGCGCCGGCGGTCAGGGGCGCGACCGTATCGCCGGCACTGGCGCCGAGCCCGTGAATGGACAGCGCATAGCCCCGGTTTTTCGGATAGCGGTTCGACAGGAAGGAGATTGCCGGTGGATGCCAGAGATTGCTGGTCACGCCGAGCACCACCACAAGTCCGGCGAGGGCAAAGAAGGTGGTGGCGAGCCCCATCGCCATCAGCGCCAATGCACCAACGGCGACGGACAATATCTGAAAGATCACGCGGCGGCCGGAAAGGTCCACCAGCGGACCGCTGACGAAGTTCGCGGCGAACGCGCTGAAATGGAAAACACTGACCAGCGCCCCGGTCTCCGTATAGCTGAGACCCAGCGCCGTCGACAGGGCCGGGAGCAGCAGGTAGAAGACTGCGTCCGTCCAGTGGATGGCGCCGTGGCCGAGGCCGACGAGAGTGATGGGAATGTTTTCCCGGAGCGGGAGTCCGGTCAGACGTTCGGAGAAAGACATGGATATTCCGGGTTACTGTTACGCTGCCGCCTCGATTGAGCGGGCAAGGGCGTATGAGGATGGGTGACCAATTTAGCACGCAAGCCCCCGGATTGAGCAATCTCCTTCGCGAATTGCTGGATCATGGAGTGCTTGAAACCGTGCTGTTTGCCGTGTTGCTGCTCGGCGGCCTCTCGATCCTTTATTACACCGTGCGCACCGGTGTGCCGCCCATGCCGTCGCATCCATCGGTCCGCCGCGCCGTCTTCCGGATGATTCCGGACAGGCTTGCTCCGGCGACGATCTATGAGCTGGGCTGCGGTTGGGGCGGCATCGCCTTCGAACTGGCGGCGCGCTATCCGGAGGCACGGGTGGTCGCCATCGAGCTTTCGCCGCTGCCCTGGCTCGTCTGCCATATACGGAGACTTCTACAGCGCCGGGCGAACCTCGAAATCCGCAGGGCCGATTTCCTGAAGAGCGATCTTTCGGATGCGGATCTCGTGTTCTGTTACCTGATGGTCGTACCGATGCGTGGTTTGCAACGGAAGCTCGCCGGTGAGCTGAAGCCGGGTGCTATTGTGATCACAAGCACTTTCGCATTACCGGACTGGCCGGTTGAAGGAACCGAAACTGTGCCGGAATCCATGAGCGCCACTATTTACCGGTATCGGGCTCCCGGGTAATGCGCGGAAGGCGGCACTAAAGTGCCAGCCGCTCCGCATGCCAGCGCAGGTGATCTTCCATGAAGCTGGCGATGAAATAATAGGAATGATCATAGCCGTCCTGGCGTCGCATCGTCAGGCCGATGCCGGAGCTGCCGCAAGCCGCTTCCAGTAATTCCGGCTTGAGTTGGCCTTCCAGAAAACCATCCGCCAAACCCTGATCGACCAGGATTTCGGGAACCCGGGCGCCATCCTCGATCAGGGCGCAGGCGTCATATTGCCGCCAGTCGGCCTTGTCCGGGCCGATATAGCCGGTCAGCGCCTTGTCACCCCACGGGCAGTTCATTGGTGAGCAGATTGGCGCAAAAGCGGAAACGCTTTTGAAGCGGTCCGGGTTTCTCAAAGCGATGGTCAATGCCCCGTGGCCGCCCATGGAATGACCGGTGATAGCCTGCCGGGCCATGTCGAGAGGCTGTGCTTGACCAAGCAGAGCGGGCAGCTCCTTCTCGATATAGCTGCGCATCCTGTAATTGGCGGACCATGGGGCTTCCGTCGCATCGACGTAGAAACCGGCGCCGAGGCCGAAATCATAAGCGCCATCCGGGTCGTCCGGAACGGAGTCGCCGCGCGGACTGGTGTCCGGAGCGATCAGGGCGATTCCCAACTCGGATGCATATCGCTGTGCACCGGCTTTCACGGTGAAGTTGTCTTCGGTGCATGTCAGCCCGGAGAGGAACCAGAGTGCCGGCACCTTTGCTGTCTCCGCCGCAGGCGGCAGATAGACCGCAACACGCATATCGGTCCCGGTCTCTTCCGAGGCATGGGAAAAGACGAACTGCTTTCCACCGAAAGCCTTGGCTTCGGAGATGGTTGTCAGGGCCGGTGCGGTCATTGGGCGCTATCCTCTGTCGTGCGGTTGGGCCTTTGTCGTGCGTTCGGCCGGAGGCTACACCATGGTGGCGGCGGGCGGAACGGTTCCGTTAAAACGGCGGGAAGGAGCCAAGAAAGGTCCCATTCGGGTTATCGGGGTTATGTCCGGCGCCTTAGATCTTTAGGATGCCCGCTGACTTAATAAGAGGGACCCCATGCCTAAGATCAATGCCGAGCGCCTGCTGAACGATCTGAAAACCCTGCGCTCCATCGGAGCGGTCGAGACGGGGGTCGTCAGGCCCGCCTTGAGCGAAAAGGATCTCGAAGCACGCCGCTGGCTGAAGAAGCGTTTCGAAGAAGCCGGGCTGGACACGACACTCGATGGTGTCGCGAATGTGCTGGGCCGCTCCAGGAAGAACGGTCCGGCCCTGATCGTCGGCTCCCATTCGGACACGCAGCCGCGTGGCGGCTGGCTGGATGGTGCCCTTGGTGTGATCTATGGTCTCGAGGTGGCGCGCGCGCTGGCGGAAGACCCGGAGACCTCCGACCTCGCGGTCGATGTGATCTCCTGGCAGGACGAGGAAAGCCGTTTCTATGGCTGCATCGGCTCCCGGTCGTGGATCGGCACCCTTGATCCCGAAGTGGAAGCAAACGCGACCGACCGGGACGGCGTGAAGCTGACCGATGCGCTGAAGGATGCCGGGCTGACCGATGTGCCGCGCCTGCGGATGGAAGAGGGCCGCTATGTCGGCTATCTCGAGGCGCATATCGAGCAGGGCGCCTGGCTGGAAGAGGCCGGAGAGCAGATCGGTGTCGTCACCGGCATCGTTGGTATTCGCGGCATGACGCTTAAATTCGTGGGCGAGCAGAACCATGCCGGCACCACCACGATGGCGCGCCGTAAGGATGCGGCGACGGCGCTTTTCCGGGTTGCGAGCCGGATCCATGAGGAATTCCCGAAACATGCCAAGCCGACGACGGTCTGGACGCTTGGGCGCGTGGTGATCGAACCGGGCGCGGCCTCGATCGTGCCGGGCTATGCCGAGCTTACCCTGCAGTTCCGGGACAGCGAGGAAGCGTTGCTCGACAAGTTCGAGGAGATCGTCGCGGAGCTGATCGCGGAAGTGAATGCGGAGGGCCGCATCAAGGCCAGTGCCGAACGCTCGCGCACACCGGTTCCGCCGTCGGACATGGATGAAAGCTTTCAGGATCATCTGTCGGCTGCCGCGGAGAAGACGTCCCCGGGCAAATGGCGGCGGATGCCGAGCGCGGCCGGACACGATCCGATGGTGCTCAGCGAAGCGCTGCCCTGTGCCATGTTGTTTATTCCGTCCATCGGCGGCATCAGCCACGATTTTGCCGAGGACAGCCATGAGGAGGACATTGTCGCCGGGTGCCAGGTGCTCGCCGATGCCGCTGCGTCCATCCTTAAAACCTCCCAGAAGGAGACACCATGACCTCAGCCGAAAACACGGCGCGCGCTGTCGAGATCCTCGCAGCGTCGCGCCTCGGCGGTGGACCGACTGACCGTCTCCCCGGCCCGCTCATGCCGGCCACGGTCGCGGAAGGATATGAGCTGCAGAACCAGCTGAACGCGCACCTGACACAGGCGGGTTTCGGTCCGGTTGTCGGTCACAAGATCGGCTGCACCACCAAGGTGATGCAGGACTATATGAAGATCAGCGAGCCATGCGCCGGCGAGATATTCGCGACCATGGAATTCCATGAGCGCGCCGATGTTCAGATAGAGCTGTATCACCGGATCGGGATCGAGGTCGAAATCGGGGTCTTGCTCTCGCATGACATGGTCAAGGACGAGGCATTCACCCGGGAGACGGCCGGCGGTTATGTCGAGGCCGTGTTGCCGGCGGTGGAGCTTGTCGATGACCGCTATGTCGATTACCCGTCCCTGCCGGTGCCAATGCTTGTGGCGGACAATTTTTTCAATTCCGGCGCGGTCCTCGGGGTGCCGGTACTGAACTGGCAGCATCTCGATTTAGCGGCCATTACGGGCAATCTCTATATCGATGGGGACGAAGCCGGAGCCGGTATCGGGGCCGACATACTGGGCCACCCGCTCGAGGCTCTTGCCTGGCTCGCAAATCTGCGCCGCAAACAGGAACGGCCTCTGAAAGCCGGAGAATTTGTTCTCCTCGGCAGTATCGTCAAGACCGTGCATTTCGACGAGCCGGCCCAGTGTATCGCGGATCTTGGCGAGCTTGGCAGGATCGAGGTGAATTTCACCTGACCGGGAGGAAGAGCCCGGCCAAGGACCCGCGATTCGGTTGATTTTTGCCGCCAATGATTTTGTGTCAGGCGAACCAATTTTCTGATGAAATGCGCCAGAGGTTTTACAGCGCTTGTCGGACACACCAGCTGGTGTCACCATCCCGCGGTCTTGTACGACCATGGAAATTGTGTGGGTTTGACGGGCGATAGTTCGGGAACGGCTTGGGTATGGCGACTTTCGTATTGGTTCATGGGGCGTGGCATGGTGGCTGGTGCTGGCGGCGGGTCGCCGACCGGCTGCGCGCCGCCGGGCACGATGTTTATACACCGACACTGACTGGCCTTGCCGATCGCTCGCATCTGCTGTCTCCGTCAGTCAGGCTGCAGACCCATATCCTTGATATTGCCAATCTGCTGTCCTGGGAGGATCTGGAGTCCGTGGTTCTGTGCGGGCATTCCTATGGCGGTATGGTGATTACCGGGGCGGCGGACCGGGAAGCCCGGCGGATCAAGTCGCTGGTCTATGTCGATGCCTTTGTGCCCTCCGACGGGGAAAGCGCAATGGATTCGCGTCCGCCCGAGCGGGTCGAGCTGGCTTTCGAACAAATCAGATCCGTCGGCGAGGGATGGTGGATGCCGCCGACCCCGGCCGCGTCGTTTCGTGTGAACGAGGCGGATCAGGCCTGGGTCGATGCGAAATGCACGAACTTCCCGATTTCCTGTTTTACGCAACCGGTCCGGCTGACTGGCGCGGTGGACGGCATATCCGGCAAATATTATGTCCGGGCAGGCGGCTATAAAGCCCCGCAGTTCGATGCGTGTGTCGAGAAACTGAGCGGTGACCCGGACTGGGATGTCCGCAGCTTGCCTTGCGGGCATGATATCATGGTCGACATGCCGGATGAGCTTACCGCTGTGCTGGAAGAAGCCTGCCAATAATGACGCCCCTGCCAGCTGAACAATGTTGTGCTGTTATCAGAGCTGTGGGCAAATCCGAAAATCATTGTTTTTGAAAGTGCTGAACGAAGGAAGACTTGGCGCGTTTACTATTTATTAGGCTTGTTTGGCTTAAAGTGCCCGGTTGATGGTTTACAGTACTGTAGACCGTTCCCGCCGGCTGGTTGACTCCCTGGAATAGACTGCTGGACCATTCATGAGTGACATCGATATTGCCGATCAGTTCAGTTCGTTCGATGCGCTGCACGATAGCGTGTTTCTGATCGATTTTGGCGGGCTTGTCATCGCGGCGAATACGTCCGCGCTCGATACGCTTGGGCTGACAGCGATGCAGTTGGTGGGCAGCCCGTTCTCTAATTATTTCCCGGATTGCGACATGCTGGTTCCCGGCGGAGACGGGGATGTGATCGAAATAAGCGGCCGCCGTGGGGACGGTGCACGCTTGTTGCTGGAAGGCCGCTCGTCCGTTGTTTACCGTAATGGCTCCAGATGTTGTCTTCTGGTCATGCGCGACCGGCACAGCAGGGTTTCTTTGGAAGAGAAACTCATATGGGCCGCCTTCAACGATCCGGTGACCAAATTACCGAACCTGGTCGGCTTCTGCAGCCGTATTGGACAGCGTATTCATGTCGGCGAGTTCCCCCTCGACGGTACGGCAATGGTTATTGCTATCTCCTTGGGACGTCTCGGCTTTTTCGCCGGGACGCTGGGTGAAGCCACCCGGGCCAGGATTGTCCGGGAGGCGGGGGACCGGCTGGGCCGTCTGGAAGAGGTCATCGAAATTGCCTTGCTTGATGACTCAACCCTGGGCGTTGTGGTCTCTACCGAAGACGGACCAGATGATCTGACGGGCTTGGTCGAGAAATTGCGCATCTGTGTCGAGGTCAGTTATTCGCCGAGCGAAAATGCTGCGCGCATCGTTCCGCATTTCGGTATCAGCCGGATTAGCGACCCGGATCTCGATCCCGAGGATATTGTGCGCAAGGCCCGGTTTGCCCTGAATGCGGCAATGCAGAAGGCGATGGGCAGCGCGGAAATATATGAAGACGAAACGCACCGTGAGGCTGTCCGGCATCTGGTGGTCGAGCATGATCTCCGGCGCGCGATATTCGAACGTAAGGAAGAGTTCTGGCTGGCCTACCAGCCAAAGGTCGATTGCAATACGGGTGCTATTTCAGGACTTGAGGCGCTGATCCGCTGGAATCATCCGAAACGCGGCCTCGTGGGACCGAATGAATTTCTGCCGATTGCCCGGCAGGCCGGCATAGCATCGGATCTGACATTCATTGTTCTCGAACGGCTTGTTGAGCAGATCAAGGAATGGCAGTTGGCCGGGCTCAATATGGTTCCTATCGCCTTCAATATCGGGGCTGAGGATGTTCGCGAGAACCGGCTGGTGCCGTTTCTCGCGAACCTGCTTCAGGATGCCGGGATCGCGCCGAGTGCCCTTGAGTGTGAGCTGACCGAGACAAGCATTGTCGCCGACATGAGGGCTGCCAAACACTTGTTCGATCAGCTTGTCGAGATGGGGTTGCAGACGGCTGTCGATGATTTTGGCACCGGCTATTCATCCCTTGTTCACATCATAGATCTGCCGGTCAAAGTGGTGAAGATCGACAAATCCTTTGTTCAGACGATGGAAACCAGCAAAGGCAGCAATGCCATTGTCCAGGCCATCGTTGCCATGACAAGGGCGATGGGGGCAATTTGCGTCGCGGAAGGTGTTGAAACACCCAAACAATTCGCAGACATTCGAAAGCATGGCTGCGATTTGGCTCAAGGGTATTTGTTCGACAAACCTCTGACTCCGGAGGCGGCCGCAGCCCGGTTAAGAGAAACGCGATCATATGGCAAGCGGATCGATGAAGACATGGCGATCCTTGTTTGATCTCTGCCAGCTGGGCACCGCTGCTTTCCGGGCGGTGCCGGCATGCTGGGCTGTTTCCTGGCGGCTTTGCAGGCTGCAGGAGATGAGGGAGCGCTTCTGTGTCTGAGGGCGAGAGTCAGATTCAGGATGACTGTAAGGAGCCGTCAGCGGCGGCCGCTCAAGCGCAACCCCAACCAGCGGGAAAAGGCGGGAAGTCTCCGACTGTAAGCTCTGCGAATGCGTATGTCGCGATCGAAGGTCTTGATTTCACGTATTTTCTTTGGCTGGCAACTGTCGCAACAGCCATTCTTGCGTCCGTCAGTATGTTGATGGCCCTCGGGCTCTTCATGCTGAACTATCTTTCTGATCTGGTTTTTGGGACGCTTCTCGTCGGCGGCGCTAATTATCTGGGCATCATGCGGGTGACAGGCGTGTTCGCGGGGATGTCCATGCTGACTCACCTGCTCCGGTTGCGCATGCTGGCCGTGGCCAATTCGACCCAGGCCATTCCGTTTCCGGACGAAATCGTCGCATCGCCGAATACGGGCGACCCCACTGTCGACAAGTTCGAGTGTCTGGGGCGCGTGCAGATCTATGTGTACGATACGGAGGTTGCCGATCTTATTCTGGCGAACCGGCCAAGGATCAAGGAAGCGTTGTCTTCTGCTCTCTCGCTCGCGGTGAGTGACCCCGTTGTGCGCTACTCAAAAGAAAAGATAGAGCATACTTTGCGTATGGGGCTTGGCGAATTGCTGCCGCTCAAGAGTATTTCCGGAGTGAGCTTGTCCGAGTTGCGCCACAGGGTTCGCTCCCACCGGCCAGTGGATTAATAATTTCAGTTAAGCATTTGATGGGCAGGGAGTTTTTGGCTCATCCATCAACACATGATCCGGATTAAGCGGCCCGATAAGGGTATTTTCGAGGTTCGTTGCACGGAGATTTGTTTTCTGGACACGGCCGACCTTGGAGCCGTCTCCGGTGCTGATCGGTGCGGGTTGGATAATTGCATCCGTGAGGTCTGCCCGCCGCAGGTTACATCCCCAGAGCGTGGCGCCGGATAGATTGCAGCCGCGCAGGCTGGCCATCTCGAAATCTGAGTTCGTCAGATTTGCCAGGATCAGCATGGAGCCGTTGAACTGGGCGCCGCGAAAACTGACACCGCGCAATTGGGCACCGCTGAGATTGAGGTTCCTGAGGTCCGCATTGTCGAGATTGACGCCGTCGAGATCGGCGCGGGCTCCACGGGAGCCGCCGGTCGAAACCCAAAAATCATGCTCGATGAGCTGCCGGTGCAGTTCGACGGACAGGGGATCCATCGCCGCATGCAAGCGGGCGCTCTTCATGTCGACTCCCGAAAGATCCGTATCCTTGATCCGGGCGCCGATCATGTTTGCTCCCTGGACCATCGCATTCTTCAGGGTCGCGCCACTGAGGTCGGCGCCTGTCGCGATGGATTGGCACAGATCGGCGGCATCAAGCGCGGCGCCGACGAGCGTGGCGTTCCGCAATGTAGCGCCACATAATTTCGCGTTGGACAGATTGGTGCGTTCCAGATTCGCACCGGACAGATCTGCGCCTTCAAGGATTGCGCCGGACAGATCCGCTCTCTCCATATTGGCGTGATGGAGCCTGGCATGAGACAGATTGAGCGGTATGGTATCGTTGTCACTTCCGGACCATTTCGTCTCTGTTATCCGTCCCCGTGCGCGTGACAGATTTGCGCCCCGCATGTCGGCACCGATGAAATTGACGGACGCAATGGTCGCCATGGTGAAATTGGTTTTTTCGAGTTTTGCCCCCCGGAAATTGGCGGACATCAGATCGGCACCTGTCAGATCGGCACCTGTCAGATCGGCACCTTCCAGATTTGCGCCTTGAAGATTGGCGCCGCGCATCAGGATGTTCCGCATCTTCTTGCTGCGGAAATCGCTGCCAAACAGGTTTGTATCCGAAAGGTCCGCGGGCTTCCCGCGCGTCGGATCATCCAGCCACAGCATGTGCTGGTGCAGGGTGTTCTCAAGGGACTCTTTCGAGATGTAATTGAGTGAGCTCATGCTCCTCATGCTACGTCATGCTGTTTAAGGGATCGTTAATAATTGGGCTGTTTCTGACCCTGGTTTCCACATAATCGAGGCTAGACGGCGCCGCACAGCATCGGCATAAAGGCTTCCAGATAGTTCAATTGCAACACATTAGGGGTTCGGTCGTGGCGATTAACAAGATTGTTGATGCTCGTGCTGATGCAGTGTCCGGGGTAAAGGACGGCAGCATTGTCCTGATTTCCGGCTTTGGCGCGGCAGGCGTGCCGACGGACCTTATCCATGCGTTACTCGACCAGGGCGCCCGGGATCTGACTGTTGTCTCGAACAATGCCGGGACCGGGGATCGCGGTCTCGCTGCCCTGCTGAAAGAGGGCCGGGTGCGCCGGATCATCTGTTCCTATCCGCGTTCCGCCGGCTCGGTTGCCTTTGACGAGTTGTATGCTGCGGGAAAGATCGAGCTGGAACTGGTGCCACAGGGAACGCTTAGCGAGCGCATGCGCGCGGCAGGTGCCGGAATTGCCGCTTTCTACACACCCACCAGCGTCGGAACGCAGCTTGCCGAGGGCAAGGAAGTGCGGGAGATCGACGGACGTGAATATGTGCTGGAATATGCCCTGAAAGGCGATGTCGCTCTGGTTCAGGCCGAGAAGGCCGACCGGTGGGGCAACCTGATCTACAACAAGTCCGCCCGGAACTTCGGGCCGGTCATGGCCACGGCCGCCGATCTCACCATCGTCGAGGCGCGTCATATCGTCGATCTGGGCGAAATCGACCCTGAAATCGTCGTGACGCCGGGGGTTTTCGTCGACCGGGTGTTCCATGTGCCGGCACTTGCCGCGGCCGCCTGAGGGCGGCCGGGCTCGGTTTTGTTAAGGCCTTAGTCCGACGAACTCAGGCCTTGCCGCCGCGTTTGCGGCATTCCACCAGATATTCGATCGCCTTGGTGACACCGCCGGGCGTGTAGGGCACACCGAGATAGGCGAAGGTGGCTTCCACGCTTGCCAGTGCGCCATAGAGCATCGGCTCGTTCATATCGCCCATATGGCCAATCCGGAACGCCTTGCCACTTAGGTTGCGCAAGCCGCCGCCGAGAGCGCACTGCAATTCATCGCGGCAGACGTCGCGAATCTTCGTGCCGTCGTAACCTTCCTTCAGCAGGATGGTCGTCACGCCGTCCGCATACTGATCCGGATTGATCGCGTTCAGCTCCATGGCGCCTGCCTGGCCCCAGTGCTCGACAGCGATCCGGGTTGCCCGGGCCAGCCGCTTGTGGCGTGCGAAGACATTCTCGAGGCCCTCTTCAAGTAGCATGTCGAGGGAGGCACGCAGGCCGTAGAGCTGGATCTGCGGGCTGGTGCCGCAGAAGGTCCGGTAGCTTTCCGCCGCGAGCCGCAGCGACCAGTCCCAATAGCGGCGCTGCGATGTTGCCTTCTTGTGGGCTTCAAGCGCTTTCGGAGAGGCGGCCACGAAGCCGAGACCCGGCGGCATCATCAGACCTTTCTGGGAGGCGCTGACGGCGACATCGACGCCCCATTCATCCATCCGGAAATCGGTGACGGCGAGGGTGGGAATCGTGTCGACAAAAAGCAGGGCCGGATGTCCGGATTCGTCAATTGCCTTGCGGATTGCCGGGACATCGCAGGTCACGCTGGTGGCGGTATCCGTCTGGATCACCAGGACGCCCTTGATCTCGTGGTTTTTGTCGGCTGCGAGGCGATCCCTGATCTTGGCCGGATCGATTGCCTGCCGCCAGTCGCCCTTGATGGTTTCGGTGCGCATCTGCAGCGCTTCCGCCATCTCGCCCCAGCCGGTTGAGAAATTCCCGAGCTCCGGCACAAGCAAGAGATCACCCGGGGACATGGTATTGACAAGGGCCGCTTCCCAGGCGCCATGGCCGTTGGCGGCGTACATGAAAATTTCGTGCTCGGTCTTGAAGATTTTCTTCAGATCCCGGAAGCAGGTCTCGATCATCGAAAGTGCGCGCGGATCGCCAAGATCCAGGGGGTTGCGCACCATGGCTTGCTGAACCTGCTCTGGCACGTTGGTTGGGCCGGGGGTGTTAAGCAGGCTCCGACCGCGTTTAACGTTGTAACCAGACATCTCCGTAGCTCCCTGTATCTCTGCGCCGGAGCGCGGGTACAGCAAGCTTCACCCGGTGACGATCCGGCACTATCCGCGTTTTTCTTTGGGTGATCCGTGAGGAATCCCGTCTATTCGGGACGTGCGAGCTGAGTTATATGGTCAGTCGCGCAAGGCGGCAACACTTCAAAAGCCGGGGGGAGCCGCTATTGTGGAGCAGGATAAAAAACGCAGTTGGAGCATCGGTATGGCCATGGAAGCGGCAGCTCAGGATAACGCAGCAAAAAAACTGACGCGGAATCAGGTCGCTTGGCGTGCGGCCAACGAAATTCCGGACGGCAGTTACGTCAATCTCGGGATTGGCTTGCCGACCACCTGCGCGAACTTCATGCCAGAGGATCGCGAGATTGTTCTGCATAGTGAAAACGGCATCCTCGGTGTGGGACCGGCTCCCGAGCCGGGCACCGAAGACCCCGAGCTGATCAATGCGTCGAAAGATCCGATTACCCTGGTTCCGGGCGGCTCCTTCTTTGTGCATTCCGATGCCTTCGTGATGATCCGGGGCGGCCATATCGATCTCGCCCTGCTCGGCGCTTTCGAGATTTCCGAGACCGGCGATCTTGCGAACTGGACGACCGAGAATCCGAAATTTCCGCCCGGCGTCGGCGGCGCGATGGATCTGGCTGCCGGTGCCAAGCAGGTTTGGGTCCTGACCGACCACGTGACCCGCAAGGGCGAGCCGAAAATCGTCAAGAGCTGCAGCTACCCGCTGACGGCCAAGCAGGTCGTGACCAAGGTTTTCACGGATCTCGCGGTGATCGACGTGACAGACAAGGGACTGATTGTCCGCGAGATGGTCGAGGGCATGACCCTCGCGGAGCTTCAGGAGCTTACCGAGCCGGAACTGAACCTGGCGCCGGACTGCGGTATCCTGTCCGCGCCCGCGCTCTAGTCTCCGCGTGGGGGGATGTGAGCGCGTTGGTTGACTCGATCCGGCTCCCCGGCTTCACTGCGTTTCCGAATGCGGCAGAGGCCGCGCAGCTATCCCGGGGATGTTCCTAAGTCATGGATGCAGTAGAAATTTTGCCGGCGCGCGCAAGTGACAGGGAAGGGCTGACCGACCTTGTGTGCGAGCTGAAAGATTTCGAGCGCTATCTGCATCAGGCGCGGCAGCCGGGCGAGCGGGTCGCGGCGGAGCATGTCGATTATCTGATTCATTCCGCTGAAGAGGGCGCAGGCGCCATTTTCATCGCCTGGGTCGGAGCGGATATCGCCGGTTTCGTCGCAGGCTGGATGGCCGTGGATCAGGATCCCCTGAATTTCCCGGAACTGGCCTCGCATGGATATGTTTCAGATGTTTTCGTATTGCACCGGTGGCGCGGCAAGGATATTGCCCTGCAGCTTCTGGAAGCCATTGAAGCACATCTGAAAAATCAGGGAGCCAGACGGCTCCGCATTCATTCTCTTGCACGCAACGCAGCGGCACTCGCCGCTTACCGGGGATTTGGCTTCGATCCAATGGAGCTTGTCCTGGAAAAACCACTTTAAGAACCGCCTAAAAGAACACGCCGGGAAGGCGGACCCGACTCGCCGCGGGCTTCATACGGCGGAGACAATGGGAGGAATATATGACGCGCAAATCCTATGAGGACTTGCGGAGTTACCGCTGGTATGGGGTCGATGACCTGCGTTCGTTCGGGCACAGATCCCGGGCCAAGCAGATGGGCTACGCCCGCGAGGACTGGGCCGGAAAACCTGTCATTGCGATCATCAACACCTGGTCAGACATCAATCCGTGCCACACCCATTTTCGTGACCGCGCGGAAGAGGTGAAGCGCGGTGTCTGGCAGGCAGGCGGTTTCCCGGTCGAAATGCCGGCGATCTCTCTGTCCGAGCCGTTCCAGAAGCCGACGACGATGATGTACCGCAACCTGCTGGCGCTGGAGACGGAGGAGCTGCTGCGCTCCTACCCCTGTGACGGTGCGGTGCTGCTCGGCGGCTGCGACAAGACCACGCCGGCGCTTTTCATGGGCGCGGCCAGCATGAACATCCCGGCGCTTTTCGTGCCGGCAGGGCCGATGCTGCGCGGTAACTGGCGCGGCAAGACGCTCGGCTCCGGCAGCGATACCTGGAAATACTGGGCCGAATTGCGCGCCGGCAATATCACCGAGGATGACTGGGAAGAGATCGAGGACGGCATTGCCCGGACGCCCGGCACCTGCATGACCATGGGCACGGCGGCAACCATGATGTGCGCCGCCGAGGCGCTGGGGCTGACGCTTGCGGATGCTGGCTCTATTCCGGCCGCCGACAGTAATCACGCCCGGATGGCGACCCGGTGCGGCCGCCGGATCGTGGATATGGTCTGGGAAGACGTGAAGCCGTCGGATATTTTCACCGTGAAGGCGTTCGAGAATGCGATCACGACGGTGATGGCGATGGGCGGATCGACCAATGCGGTGGTGCATCTGATCGCCATGGCCGGCCGGCTCGGTGTCGAGCTTGATCTGGAACGGTTCGACGAAATTTCCCGGCGCACGCCGTTCCTCGCCAATATCCGGCCGTCGGGTCAGTACCTGATGGAAGATTTCTTCTATGCGGGCGGTCTCGCGGGGCTGCTGAATGAGATCAAGGATATCCTGCATCTCGACTGCATGACGGTGAACGGCAAGACCCTCGGCGAGAATATCGAGGGCAAGGATATCTACAACGAGGACGTCATCCGGCGCCGTGACAAGGCGTTGTCGGGCGAGGGCGGACTCGCTGTGTTGCGCGGAAACCTGGCGCCGGGCGGGGCGATTATCAAGCATATTGCCGCCGACCCCGAGCTGCATACGCATACCGGCCCGGCTGTGGTGTTCAAGGATTACAACGACATGTCCGCGCGGATCGACGATCCGGACCTGCCGGTGACGAAAGACTCGGTCCTCGTGCTGCAGAATGCCGGGCCGCAGGGCGGACCGGGCATGCCGGAATGGGGCATGCTGCCGATTCCGAAGAAGCTGTTGCAGGAAGGGGTCCGCGACATGGTGCGGATTTCTGACGCGCGGATGAGCGGCACGAGCTATGGCACCTGCGTGTTGCATGTGGCGCCGGAAAGCTTCGTCGGCGGGCCGCTGGCTCTGGTTCGGGACGGGGATATGATTGCTCTCGATATTCCGGGCCGGACGCTCGAATTGCAGGTTGACGAGGCAGAACTCGAACGCCGGAGAGCCGCATGGACACCGCCCCCGGCGAAGTTCCAGCGTGGTTTCGGCGCCATCTACGCGGCCCATATCACCCAGGCGGACAGAGGGTGTGATTTTGATGTTCTGGAGGGCACGGCGCCGACTCCGGAGCCGGAAATTCACTAGGGAGTTTCTGCTGCAATTGTGGCATTTATTCGCAAACCACGCACGGTTCTTTCCAACAGAGAGGTAATCCCGTGGCCCGGCGGCCTTGCGCCGGGCCCAATTGTTCGGAAGTATGTGCGCCGAGATTGTGCGTATTAAAGAGCACCGTCGTTTCACAATCGTTCAACACAAGAACGAATTAATCATCATTAGGAGGAAACACAATGTCGTTACCCGTAATCCGTTCTCTTGCCGTGGGCGTTCTCGCCATCGGTTTTGCCGCTTCTGCGCAAGCCGAGAACATCAAGCTGATGACCGGCCCGCAGGGCGGTTCCTGGTATCCGCTTGGCGGCGCCATCAAGAACATTGTCGAGAACAATGTTTCCGGCACCAGCGTGCAGGTTCTTCCGGGCGCCGGTATCGCCAACGTGAAGGCCGTTGAATCCGGCAAGGCCGACATCGGTTTCGCCAACTCGGTTTCCACCGTGGACGCGATCAACGGCAAGCCGCCGTTCGAGAGCAAGGCTACCAATGTCTGTAATGTTGCGACCCTGTATCCGCAGTATTTCCAGATCATCGCGCTGCAGAGCACCAGCATCAAATCGCCGGCCGATCTGAAGGGCACCGCCCTGACCACCCAGAAAAAGGGCAACACGGGCGAGGCCATCACCCGGCACCTGCTGCAGGCTTATGGCATGAGCTATGACGATCTGAAGCAGGTCAGCTACGGCTCCTACACCGATTCCGTGAACCAGCTCAAAGACGGCAATTCCGATTGGTTCACCCTTGGCTCGACCGTGCCTGCCGGCTCCGTCATGGATCTTGCCTCCGCCCGCGATATCACCGTTGTTCCGGTTCCGGACGATGGCCTGGCGAAGATGAAAGAGATCAACCCCGGCTATCAGCGCATCGTGGTTCCGGCCAACAGCTATCCCGGTCAGACCGAGGCGGTTGGTACGATCGGCTATTCCACGCATGTCATCGCGCGTTGCGATCTGGACGAGCAGCTGGTCTATGACGTGCTGAAGAATCTGCTGGCCAGCGTGCCGGATCTCGCCAATGTCGCCAAGGCAGTCGGTTCGGCCGATGCCAAGAGCATGGCCGTCGAGACCGGTGTTCCGCTGCACAAGGGCGCCATGAAGTTCTTCAAGGAACAGGGCGTCCTTTAACCCGGAAACGCGTTTCCGGAACGAGGGCGGCCATGGCCGCCCTCGTTCTTTTCCCAACCGGCAGATTTCCGGCCTCGGAGGCCCACCATGTTGTATTGGTTGCGCGGCGCCAAGTACGTGATCTCGATCGTTGCTCTGTCAATGGTCTCTTATCATATCTACACGGCCCTGTTCGGCGCACCCGACGCACTCACATTCCGTGCAGTGCATGTCGCTTTCGCTCTCGTTCTTGCTTTTCTCATCTTTCCTTCCCGGGGTCTCGAACTCGATAAACCGGATGTGTCCGGTGTGTTGCTTGCGGCTCTCAGCGTTGTTGCCTGCGGCTATATCCTCTGGGCCCAGGAATATATCGACAACCGCATGATGATGGTCGACGACCTGCGCGGCGAGGACTGGGTGCTTGGCTCCCTGATGGTCGTGCTTCTGCTGGAAGCGACGCGACGTGCCGTCGGCCTGGCTTTGCCGATAACGGCCGGCGCTTTCCTGCTCTACGCCGTCACCATCGGCAATGCCGATACGGCGCAGCTGATGGAGCAGCTCTATCTCGGCACGGAAGGTATCTTCGGCATCCCGGTCAGCGTCTCGGCCACCTATGTCATGCTGTTCATTCTGTTCGGCGCCATGGTGGAGAGGACCGGCACCGGCCGTCTGTTCATGGATTTCGCCATGGCCATCGCCGGCCACACTGCCGGTGGTCCGGCTAAGGTGGCTTGTATCACCAGTGGTATGTTCGGCACCATTTCCGGCAGCGCCGTTGCCAATGTGATGACAACCGGTACTTTCACCATTCCGCTGATGAAGCGCATCGGTTATCCGCCGGCTTTTGCGGGGGCTGTCGAAGCTGTCGCCTCCACCGGTGGCCAGATCATGCCGCCGATCATGGGCGCGGTTGCCTTCGTCATGGCCGACTTCCTCGGCATCAGTTACATGACCGTGATCGGTTATGCCCTGATCCCGGCTGTGCTGTATTTCCTCGCTGTCTTCATGTGCGTGCATTTCGAGGCACGCCGCCTCGGCATGCGCGGTCTGCCGAAGGCGGATCTGCCGCGCCTGCTGGACGTGCTGAAAGAGCGCGGCCACATGTTCCTGCCGCTGGTGGTGATCTGTGCGTTCCTGTTCATGGGCTACAGCGCACCTTATTCGGCGCTGGCCGGTATCGCGTCGGTGCTGATTTCGGCGGCATTGCGCAAGAATACCCGGGTCGAGCTGACGCCGAAGAATGTCGTCGAGGGTTTCATCGCGGGTGCCCGTAACACCGTTACGGTGGCGCTCGCCTGTGGTTGTGCCGGTATTGTCATCGGCGTGATTTCTCTCACGGGGCTTGGCATCGATTTTACCAGCCTGGTGCTGAAGGTCTCGCAGGACACCCTGATCATGGCTCTGGTGCTGACCATGTGCGCCGGTATCATTCTCGGCATGGGTCTGCCGACAACACCGGCTTACGTGGTGCAGGTTTCCCTGCTGGTGCCTGCGCTGGCGAAGCTCGGCGTGGCGCTGGAAGCGGCGCATATGTTCGCGCTTTACTTCGCCATTCTGTCGGCCATTACCCCGCCGGTCGCGCTTGCGGTCTATGCCGCGAACGGGATCTCCGGGGCGAAACTCTGGGAAACCGGTGTGGCCGCGGTGAAACTCGGTGCGACCGGTTATATCGTTCCGTTCATGTTCGTCTTCGGCCCGTCCCTGTTGCTGATCGGCACACCGATGACAATTGCGACGACGGCTGTAACGGCGATCATCGGGGTGGTTTGCCTCTCCTCGGGACTGGCCGGTTTCCTCGTGGCACCATTGCAATGGTGGCAAAGGATTTCGCTGGTCGGGGCCGCACTCGTGCTGATCAAGCCGGGGCTGACCACGGACCTGATCGGTATCGCGATCGTGGCTTTCGTCTTTGCCACTAATTTCGCGCTGAAGAAGCGGGAGGATGCCGCCGCCAGCGCGGGCCTGAGCAACCCCTGACAATCCCGGTAACCGGGTTTTACGATACGCGAGCCGATCAGACTTCAATCTGGTCGGCTCGTTCTTTATGTAGAGTTCGCAGGGTTCGAGCGTGTTGCAACACGCTGTTTTTGTTTCAGGGATGAGAAATGACCGAGAGTGCCGCCTTCGACGAACGTGACGCCGCAAGCTACGGCTACTGGATCGAGGAGAAGATCCGTTTCGCCGATCTCGATCCGGTTGGCCATGTGAACAACAACGCGATCGGCGTTTATCTCGAATCCGCTCGCGTCTCGCTTTTTGCAGATGCCGCGGGGGAGATGTATGGCGGCAACCGGGGCGGATTTTCCTGGGTGGTGGCCCGAATCGAGGTCGATTACCTGAAGGAAATGCACTATCCGGGACAGGTCCGCGTTGGCACCCGGATCGAGAAGCTGGGGAACAGCTCCCTCATCATGCGCCAGGCCATTCTGTCTAACGGCGAGGTCACCGGACTGGCCCGTGTGGTCGGTGTCTGCTTCGATATGCAGGCCCGGAAATCAATGCCGATCCCCGAGGATGTCAGAGCCGGTCTGATGACGCTCGCCGGGCCGTCCGGCGCAAGCTGAAGCTTTACATCACGGCATCGAAGACCCATCCGGCGGCGAGTGAGCCGGTGAGGGCCGTGAACAGATAGAGCAGGAACGGCTTGAGCTTCAGGACGGGCAGGATAGCCATCGCCCCGTAGATGCTGACGACACCGCCCGAGACCAGAAACCCCATGGCCGCGCCGGGCGACATGCCATGGTCCAGCAGGGAACGCGTCAGGGGCAGGGCGGCGAAGCCATCGAGATAGAGTGGCCCGCCGATCAGCACGGCCAATGGTATCGACCACCAGTTTTCCGAGCCGACATAGGTGGAGAGGGCTTCCGGCGTCAGCATGTAGCCGAGCAGATGCTCCATGGCGAAAGCCGGGATCAGGCAGATCAGGATAAGGCGGGTGGTGGCTCTGATCTCACGATAGAAGCCAGTCCTTTTTGCTGCATCTTTCCAGATCGCGGGTGTGAAGCCATCCGGCTGGCAGACCTGACCGAGACTGCCGACGATTGAATTTTCCCGTAATGCCGCAACAGCCCAGGGTTTGTGCGCCATCATCGCCGTCAGACTTCCCCCGACCAGCCCGATGCAAAAGGCGGCGAGCGTTTTACCGGCGGCGAATTCAACGCCGAGTGTGGCGGCAGTTGTGGCCAGCATGGCCGGGTCAGTGACTGGCGAGGAAAGCCAGAATGCCATCACGGGCGCAAGCGGAACGCCGCCGGCGAGGAGCCCGACCATCAGGGGCAGGACGGAGACGCCGCAAACGGGTGTGACGGCGCCAATCGCCGATGCGGCCAGGATCGTGCGATACATGTTGCCCCTGAATATCTCGGATATCCGCCCGCTCGCGCCGCTGGCCCGGACCCATGCGGAAAGCAGCACGCCGGGAACGACAAGAGGAGAGACCTCCAGAAGGCTCCAGCCAACGAAATGGAGCGTGGCGACGCTGTGGGCCGGAAAGGCCAGCGCGATTGTCAGGAGGGCGATCAATGCCGCCCCGAGAACGCACATGGTTCGGCGCGTCATAACCGGCGCGGTGGATGCACAATCGCTCATCATCTCGGCTCCTGTCTGTGTTCACGGACAGATTGTTGCTTGAGATGAATTTTGAAAAACGAATAATATGGAATGTAGGTATTCAATTTATCGATGGATGTGAATGTCCCATCTTGAGAGCGATCTGCTGCGCACGTTCCTGGCGATCAGTGACGCGGGAAGTTTTGTCGGCGGGGCCGCGCGAATCTACCGCTCACAATCTGCCGCCAGCACCCAGATTGCGAAACTTGAAGCTCTGCTCGGGGCGACTGTATTCGAGCGTCATGGCCGTGGTGTTCGCCTGACGGCTGTGGGCGAGAAGCTGGAATCAGTGGCCCGAGGCGTGGTGCGGCAGCTTGACGAAACCCTGGCCGAGCTGACGGGGAATGCACTTTCCGGGAAGCTGAGAGTCGGTATCCCTGATGACGATCGTGAAGGCAGGCTGTCCCGCGTGGTGGCTGATTTTGCCCGGACCTATCCCGGGGTTGAACTCAGCGTGCATTGCACCTTCAGCGCGGGCTTTCCAAAGGCGCTGGCCGAGGGGCGTCTGGATCTCGCGGTGCATGAGGTCGGCAGCGTTGCTCCCGGCATGGAGCAGCTCTGGGCCGAGCCCATTGCCTGGGCGGGATCACGTGCGCATTCAGTGCAACGGGATGACCCGCTGCCGATCGCGCTGTTCGACAGGGCCTGCTGGTGGCGGGACGTGGCGATCTCGTCATTGCGGGACAGCGGACGCCGGTATCGCATTGTCTATTCCAGCGAAACCGCCACCGGAGTGGCAGCGGCCATTCGTGCGGGGATTGCCGTTGGCGTTCTGAACCGCTCGGCAATACAGGGCGATCTTGTCACGCTCTCTCCGGCGGACGGTTTTCCGGCTCTGCCGCCATCCATTCTGGTGATCGAACGGCGGGAAGGCGCGGATCCGGAGCTGTGTGCCGCAATGAGCGACAGTCTGCGCCGCGCCTTCCGCCGGGTTTGATTCCCCCTGATCGGGTCTTTAATTGACCGGCGTGATCAGGTCCTCACCTGCGAAGAAAGCCTTGATGTTGTTGTAGACCAGCATCCCCATGGCCATGCGCGTGTCGTGCGTGGCGCTGGCGATATGCGGTGTCAGGACCACGTTCGTCATGTCGAACAACTCGTCCGGGGCGTTCGGTTCGTCCGGATAGACGTCGAGACCGGCAGCGCCGAGGCGGCCATCCTTCAGGCAGGCGATCAAGGCATCCATGTCAACGACGGAGCCTCGAGCGACGTTTACCAGCAGGCCCTGCGGGCCGAGCGCTTCCAGCACGGCTTCATCCACCAGATTGTTGGTGGCGGCACCGCCCGGAGTGATGACGACCATGATTTCCACGTCCCGGGCCATCTCCACCAGATCGGGGTAAAAGCGGTAGGGTACATCCGGCTTCATGGAGCGGTTGTGATAGGAAATGTCCATCTTGAAGGCGGCGCAGCGGTCTGCAATTTCGAGCCCGATACGGCCGAGGCCAACGATACCGACCTTGGAATGATGCACCTTGTTCACGAACGGATAGAGCTTCTTCACCGGCCACTGACCGGCGCGCACGAAGCGGTCCGCATCGACGATATGCCGACGTGTGGAGATCAGCAGGCCAAGAGCAAGATCGGCGACACAATCATTCAGCACGTCGGGGGTGTTGGTCACCTTGACGCCTCGGCGGTTCGCATCCTCGATATCGATGGCATCATAGCCGACGCCGAAATTGGCGATCAGCTTGGCGTTAGGCACCAGATCCAGCAGTGGCGGGTCGCATTTCATGAAGGTGGCGAAGGCGACGCATTTTTCGCCGACTTCGGCCAGCATCTTCTGCGGGTCCGGCGCGCTGTAGAGATGATGCGTGGTGGCGATCTCGTCCAGCCGGTCCATCGCGGGCTTGTAATAGGGGGCGGGGATCAGGACGTGAGGTTTGTCTGCCACGATATATTTCCTTTTCTTGCGGCCTTATCCCGGCCTGTCAGTACTGGTTGGGATTAGAAAGAAGAACCCGGTTGTTTCAGGAATTCCTGCTCAGCGTCGGTGCTTTCGCGTCCGAGAACGTCATTGCGATGGGGAAAGCGTCCGAAACGGGCGATGATATCCCGGTGGCGCACAGCGTAGTCGGTCGATGTGTCGTTGCCGAGTGCCTCGAACAGGGCAACGCTACGCTCCTGGTCTTCAAGTTCCTCGCTATGTTCGAACGGCAGGTAGAGGAAGGCTTTTTCCCTGTCGGGTAAATCCCGGTCGTAACCGTCCACAAGAGCCTTGATCGCCGCCGCGCGGGCTTTCGCATCGGCGGCGAAAGCCTGGCTCGACCCGCGATGGATATTCCGGGTGAATTGATCGAGCAGCAGGATATAGGCAAGGGCGCCGCGTGGCGTGTCCAGCCAGTCCTCCAGCTTGCCCCGGGATGCGGCTTCAACGAGTGCGCCGAAGCGCTCCCGGATTTGCCGGTCTAGTTCCGGATCTTTTTCGAACCATTGCTTTTCGGAGCATTCCTCGAACCAGAAGCTGTGTATCTGATCAATTTCACGCATATCTTGGTCCAGGTTCCACGTTGTTGAACGGGAACGATAAACCCGCGGAGTGCGTTAGGTAAATGCGCTGGACTTCCGCCCTGCGGATATCCATGTGGTGACAGTGTGAAGTCCTGCATGGGACAGTCGCCCGACACCATTTTGGATTTGGAGAGGACATGGCCCGCCGTTTGAGAAAATGCTTAGCCTCAATGGCTGTATTGTTACTCGTTGCCGGGTGCGGAACGTCCGTCGTTCAGTCCCAGACGGGGGTAAGCGGAGGCGCCAAGAAGCGCGTTCTGGCTTTTGCCGGCAAGCAGGGCCCGATGCTGCTTCAGGTCTCGGGCGAGCCCTTCCGTGAAGGCAAGGGGGAAACGGCGGCGGTTTCCGCGAAAATTCTTTCCGGTGTCTACCCCGAGGTTCCTGACGGTTTCACGCTCAACCCGGCAGTGGCCGGAGCGCCCCAGTACCGGTTCCGGATCGCCTTCGATCCGCCCGTCTCGACCAGTGCCGAAGGCGTTTGCTCCGCGAATGCACAGAAACCGCTGGGCTATGACCGGCGCGGAGACCGGCAGAGCCTTTATATGGTGTTTTGCCGGCAGGATGTTGCCATTGCGGGTGTGGTTGCCCGGTCCGACCGGATGACCACGCTGGCGGACCCGAACTACCGCAATTTGTTGCTTCAAGCAGCCCACGAAATGTTCCAGGCCGATTCAAACGACAATGGCAGTCTTGGCATTCTCGAGTTCGATCCGGTCCCCCGGATAAAGCTGAATCCGCTTGAAGGAATTTTCTGATTTGTGTGGGCTGTGATGCGCTTGGCTGACAGCCCATATTCTTGAAAGGCGCTTTCGGATGTGCCGCACGGGAGAGTGATGTGGAACATAATCGCAGGACAGGGAAAGCCGTTGCAGCCGGAGCACTTTTCTCCACCATGTTGCTTGCTGGCTGCGTGACCTCGATGCAGGGATATTCCGGGGTCGATAATGAGGGTAAGCGCGAATATCTGACCTATGCGGCGGCCGAAACGCCGGTCTGCCTGACTATGTCCGGCACGCCATTCGTGGGTGACAATCAGGCTGCCGCTGTTGTAGCCGGTTATGCCTCCGGTGCGATCCTCGGCTCTCCCGCGCGGTTCACCGCCGATTGCGAGAGCACCGCCCATCCGGATTACCGGATCGTCATTTTCGCGAATGCTTCAATCGTCGGCTCCCCCGATCAGCTCTGTGAGGAAGCTCCGATCCCGACGCATCAGGTTGCCGGTAAATTGCGCCTTGATGCGGCCTTTTGCGCAAAGACCGAGCCGCTCAGCACAGCATGGTCCGAAGGACCCGCTCCGGAGGGAATTAACGACCCTGTTTTCCGGCGCATGATCTGGACCACGATGAACGAGCTGTTCCCGGCCGAGAAAGAGCGGAAGAATGATCGGGAAGGGTTCCGGATATCGGCGCTTCAGTGAGCCGGTGCCTGCCCTTCCGGGATGGACGCCCTAGCCGTCTCCGTACCAAGAGACGCGGGCGGCCGCGTCCCGGTCTGCATTACGGGCGGAGTTGAAGCGGAGATCGCTGAAACCGCCCACGGCATACCAGCCTGAGGCATCCTCCGGATCGCGGCGAAATTCCTCGAAGCCGAAGCTGCCATCCGTTCTCTGATACACATCGACGCACAAAAGCCCGTCGGCGCTGTTTCTGGAGGTGATGACGAGAGGCTTCGTCATCACGCGGTCTAGAACTGATCCAGCGCCATGGCCATCACACTGTCGCCTGCATCGGTGACCTGCGGCAGCAAGGCCGGGGCCTGGCTCAGGTGATAATCGGCGAAGAACCGGGCGCTGATCAGCTTGCTTTCCAGAAAGGCCGCATCGCCATTGGCGCTTTGCTTCTGCTCCATGGCTGCTTTAACGCCGCGCGCCAGCAGCCAGCCGGCACAGAGCAAACCCATCAGGTTCTGGAAGGAGACGCCCCCGGAAGCGGCTTTGCCGGTGTCGGAGGGGAAGGTCGTGACCAGCCATTGCACGGCGCTTTCCGCCGCCTCCAGGGCCGCGTCCATGTTGCGGACGATGGCGCGGGCTGACAGATCGTCGCTGGCGCGCAGCGGCTCCAGATCGGCGCGAATATCGGCAAACAGTTCCTTCGCGGCTTCTCCGCCGTCACGGGCGACTTTGCGGCCGATCAGATCCATCGCCTGCACGCCGTTGGTGCCTTCGTAGATCGTGGTGATCCTTGCATCGCGGTAATGCTGGGCGGCGCCTGTTTCCTCGATGAAGCCCATGCCGCCATGGATCTGGATGTTGGTCGAGGTGATGGCGAGGCCGGTATCGGTACACCAGGATTTCACCACCGGGATCATCAGGTCGACACGGCGCTGGGCACGCGCTCTTTTCTCCAGGGCTTCCTCCCGGTTGGCCCGGTCGATCTCGGCGGCGGTGTAATAGCAAAGACCGCGCATGCCCTCGATCTGGCTCTTCATGCCGAGCAGCATGCGGCGGACGTCGGGGTGCTGGATGATCGCAACCGGCCCGTCGCTGCCCTGAATGGCGCGGCTTTGCACCCGGTCGCGGGAAAAGGCGACTGCTTGCTGGTAGGCGCGTTCGGCAATGGCGAGGCCCTGTAGGCCAACCCCGAGGCGGGCGTTGTTCATCATCACGAACATATATTCGATGCCGCGATTTTCCTCGCCGATCAGATAGGCGACGGCGCCTTCATTATCGCCATAGGACATGACGCAGGTCGGGCTGGCATGGATGCCGAGCTTTTCTTCCAGCGAGACCGGCCGGACATCGTTCCGGGCGCCGAGGGAGCCGTCGTCATTGACCAGGAATTTCGGCACGATGAAGAGCGAGAGCCCCTTGCTGCCGGGAGGTCCGTCGGGAGAGCGGGCGAGGACGAGATGGACGATGTTGTCCGTCATGTCGTGATCGCCCCAGGTGATGAATATCTTCTGGCCCTTCAGAAGATAGTGATCGCCCTTGCGCTCGGACCGGGTACGGATGGCGCCGAGATCGGTGCCGGATTGCGGCTCGGTCAGGTTCATGGTTCCGGTCCATTCGCCGGAAACCAGCTTGTGCAGGTATTTTTCCTTCTGCTCGGCACTCGCATGCTTGGTCATGGCCTCGATGCCGGCCTGCGTGAGCAGTGGACAGAGGGCGAAGGCGAGGTTGGCGCTGTTCCACATTTCCCAGACCGCCATGGTCAGGGAGACCGGCAGATTCTGGCCGCCGAATTCTTCCTCGAACGGCATGGCGTTCCAGCCACCCTGCCAGAACTGGCTGTAGGCATCCGAAAATCCCGGGACCGGACGAACCACGCCGTTTTCCAGCCGCGCCTTTTCCTTGTCGCCGACTTCGTTCAGCGGGGCCAGGACATCGCGGGAAAACTTGCCCGCTTCTTCCAGAATCTGGTCCGTGAGTTCCTGATCGGTGCCGTCGAAACCCGGCAGCGCGGCGATCTTGTCGAAGCCGACAATTTCGCGCAGCGTGAAGCGCATATCATCAAGCGGGGCGGAATAAACAGACATCGATTTCCTCACACTTTGCCGGAGCGGGTTATGATATCCGGCTCCCAATTGTTTGCCGCAGTCTAGTGCTTGCAGCACGGGTTGCAATCCAAATAGGACGGAATACAAGCCAGGGAAGTGATGAGTGAAGTCCGGCTCCGGTGTAGAGCCGGACAAGGTAATCAGGTGCCGATCTTGATACGGCGCTCCGCGTGTGTGCCGTCTTTACTCTTCGGCATCGAAATGCTGAGAACACCTTTATCGAAGGCGGCCTTGATCTTCGCCTCATCGATGTTTTCCGGGACCGTGAAGGAGCGCCGGAACTGGCCGTAACGGCGTTCCGTTAGATGGTAATTGTCCTTCTCGTCTTTCTTTTCCTCGGTCTTCTCGCCTTTCACAGTGATGGTCCCGTTCTTCACCGTGACCTCGACATCCTCTTCCCCCATGCCGGGGAGTTCGGTGGAGATGGAGATCTCGGTGTCGCTTTCCTTCATGTCCGTGGTGGGAATAACGAGGCCGTTATGCGCACCGGCGAAAGGCAGCGGCATGGAAAATGCGGGGGATTGCAGAAAGCTGTGAAACATACGGTCCATTTCGGCGCGAAAGGCCGAAAACGGGTCCGCGTATGTTTTGACGGGTTCCGAACTCTTACTCTCTGTGATGTTGCCCATGGCGTTTCTCCTTCGCTCTGGAACATTCGGTAATGCTCAGGTGCAGGAGAATAGGCAGTCACCGCCGGACGCTCATTGAGCTAGGTCAATAAGCGTCCGGGGCAGGAAAGATAGAAAGATATCAGATCACCTTGCCGGGATTCATGATGCCGTTTGGATCTATCGCATTCTTGAGCGTGCGCATGAGGTCGAGCGCAACCGGGTCCTTGTAGTGGGCCAGCTCGTCCCGCTTCAGGCGGCCGATACCGTGCTCCGCGCTGATCGAGCCGCCGAAGGACACGACAACATCGTGGACTGCCCGGTTATACTCGTCCCAGCGATTGACGAATGCCTTTGAATCGCCGCCTTCCGGCTCCGCCACATTGTAATGCAGGTTGCCATCCCCGGCATGCCCGAAGGCAACGATCCGGGCATTCTTGTCCACCTTGCTGATCGCCTCTGCTGCGGCCTTGTAGAAAGCAGGCAGGCTGGCAACCGGAACGGAGACGTCGTGCTTGATGGAGGCGCCTTCGATCTTCTGGGATTCGGACGCATTCTCGCGCAGCTTCCAGAATTCCTGACGCTGCTGTTCGTTCTGGGCGAGGGCAGCATCCAGGATCAGGCCATCTTCCATGGCGGCACCGAGAATGGCCTCGAACCGTTCCTCAATGCCGGTGTCATTGTCCGACGTGGTGACCAGTTCGATCAGCGTATACATCTCGTACCGTTCGCCCAGCGGGTCCTGGCAGTCTGGCATATGCTTCAGAACAAGGTCGATGACCAGCCGCGGGATCAGCTCGAACGTCTCGACGCTGTCGCCGCTTTCCGCTCGTGCCCGCTGCAGCAGCTCGATGGCCGCGTCCACATCGCGGATGGCGCAAAAGGCGGTGCGGATATCGCGGGGCTTCGGGAACAGCTTGACGACCGCAGCGGTGATGATGCCGAGAGTGCCTTCGGCGCCAATGAAAAGATGCTTCAGGTCGTAGCCCGTATTGTCCTTGCGCAAGCTGCCGAGCCCGTTCCAGATCCGGCCGTCCGGCAGTACGACCTCAAGGCCAAGCGTCAGATCCCGGGTGTTGCCATAGCGCAGGACGTTGGTGCCGCCCGCATTGGTGCTGAGATTGCCGCCGATCATGCAGCTGCCTTCGGCAGCGAGGCTGAGCGGGAAATAACGATCCGCCTTGGCGGCTTCTTCCTGCAGGAACTGCAGCACGCAGCCGGCTTCCACTGTCATTGTGTAGTTCAGCGGATCGATCGACCGGATCTTGTTCATCCGGGCGAGCGACAGGACGATCTCGTTGCCGGTCTCGAACGGCACGGACCCGCCGCACAGGCTGGTGTTGCCGCCCTGGGGAACGACCGGGATACCCGCTTCGTTGCAGAGCTTCAGGACACTGGAGACTTCAGCTGCGGTCGTCGGTTTGACCACCATCTGCGCGCGGCCATGAAACAGCCCGCGATCCTCTACAAGATTGGGCTCCATGGCGGAGGGGTCGGAAGTCCAGCCCTTCGGACCGACGATTTCCTTGATCTTTTCGAGCGCGGCGGCCTCTTCGGCGGTCGGCGAATAGGGCGCATCGGGTAGGGCCGTGGTGCGCGGGGCGGACATGACGCGGTCTCCGGAACTGCGTGGATAAAGTTGATTGGCGGCAATATTAGTGACCGGCGCCGGAACGGCAACCCGCCACGGCGCGAAGGCACCTATGCGCGTGGAGCAGCGGCGCGGCGGAGCCGGTCGTTAATGGCGGTGCCAAGGCCCTCCGCTGGGATCGGCGCGACGGCGATTCCGGTTGCTCCGGGCCTGTCCAGCGCACGCAGCAGGGCGAACAGGCGGGCCGCTGCCTCGGTGAGATCGCCCGAAGCGCTGAGTGTCTCCGAGCCGGCGGGGCCAGCGGTGGCGCCGAAGCCGAGAAAGATTTCCCCGTCATCGGCGGATGTTGCATTGAGACGGACCGGAAGCGCCGGTGCGTAATGGCTCTCCAGCATGCCGGGCGCGGCGATTTTTGCGCCGGTGCCGGCAGCCGAAACCTGCCCGAGCAGTGGCGTCAGCATCTCGGCGGTGATCGCTCCAGGCCGGAGGATCGTTGGTGTTTCTCCCGAGAGGTCCAGCACGGTGGATTCAAGACCAACGGAGCAGGGGCCGCCATCCAGAATGATCGAGACCTTGCCTGCCAGCCCGGCGAACACATGCTCCGCCGTGGTCGGGCTGACCCGGCCGGAGGGATTGGCGCTTGGCGCGGCGATGGGGCGGTCAACGGCGCGCAGCAGCTCGGCGGCGAGCGGATGTGCAGGCACCCGAATGGCGATGGTGTCGAGGCCGGCGCTGGCCAGCAGGGAGATTGGACAGTTTTCCCGACGCCGTACCACCAGAGTCATCGGCCCCGGCCAGAAGGTTTCGGCGACGGCTCGGGCGCGCGCGTCAAAATCGCCGAGGGCGAAAGCGGCATCCAGATCCGGCACGTGCGAGATCAGCGGGTTGAAGCTCGGCCGGGCTTTTGCCTCGAATATCCGGGCGACAGCCGTGTCGCTGGTTGCATCGCCGCCGAGCCCGTAGACGGTTTCGGTCGGGAACGCCACAAGCGCGCCGGCCGCGAGGGTCGCGGCGGCTTCGTAGAGTGCCGCGTCGGTTGGTTTCAGAACCCGTGTTTCGATCATGACCGCCGCTTATCCGCCGGTCCGGCGGGTGCGGTCAAGAGATGGTCTTATGTTGCGCTGCACAATAATGGTGTTAACGTGGCGCTTGCGATACAGTCGTGATGCAGCCTGGGAGTGCGGCCATGACGGGAACCATCATCACTATTGCGCAACAGAAGGGCGGAGCGGGCAAGACCACGCTGGCGGCCCAGCTTGCCGTTGCGCTGGCACATAGCGGCATGCGCGTCGCGGCCATCGATATCGATCCGCAGATGAGCCTTTCCACCTGGTTCGACATGCGGGCCGAAATGCATGGTGATCTTGTCTACAAGGGCAAGGGCGGGCTGGAAATCCTGCAGGTCACCGGCTGGCGCGCTGCGTCGGAGATCGAGCGCCAGGCGAAGGAAAACGATGTGGTCATCGTCGATTCCCCGCCCCATGCCGAGACCGAGGCGCGGATCGCAGTGCGCAATGCCCATCTGGCCGTCATTCCGGTGCAGCCGAGCCCGATGGATGTCTGGGCGACGAAACCGACTCTGGATATGGCGGCCAAGGAAAAAACCCCGGTGCTTCTGGTGCTCAACCGGGTACCGCCACGGGCAAAACTGACGGAACGCATGGTCGCGGCGCTGGCTGAACTTAAGGTGCCGGTGGCTAAAACGCAGATCGGCAATCGCGTGGCTCTGGCCAGCAGCATGGCGGACGGGCTTGGCGTCGTTGAATTCGCGAAAAGCAGCGTCGCGGCGAAAGAGATCACCGCACTGGCAAAGTTGGTGCTGAAGGCCGCCGGTTAAACGTTGCGGCCCTTGGCGATGAACATCCCATTGAGGAACTTTTCTCCGGACTTGCCGTAACGGAACGGCGTGCCGTCGAACGCGGTCATGGTGCCGCCGGCGGAATTCAGCACGGCGTGGCCAGCGGCGGTATCCCATTCGCAGGTCGGGCCGGTGCGCGGATAAACGTCCGCTTCACCACGGGCCACGAGGCAGAATTTCAGCGCCGAGCCGCGCGACACGGAATGAGCCGGTTTCAGGGTCTCGATATATTCCTCAAGCTCCGGCGAGCGGTGGGAGCGGCTGGCAACGACCGTCAGCGTTTCCGGCGTGGCCTCGCGCACGGAAATCGGCGTGCGGGTACCGTCGGCTTCTTCCTCGAACGCGCCGCCACCGACGAAACCGGCGGAGGCCCGGCCGTCAACAGGTGTCAGCACCACACCCAGAGTGGGCTCGAAATTCTCCACCAGACCGATATTCACCGTGAAGTCACCGTTCCGGCGGATATATTCCTTGGTGCCGTCCAGCGGGTCGACCAGCCAGAAGGTGCCGCCGGAGACATCCGGATTGTGGCCGTCGGCGAAGCTCTCTTCCGAGATGATCGGGATTTCCGGTGTCAGCTTTTCAAGCGCGGGGAAGATCAGCGCATCGGCTGCCCGGTCCGCGGCGGTAACCGGCGAGCCGTCCGTCTTCTCGTCGACCGCGATCTCGCCCTCGTAATATTTCAGGATCAGAGCCGAGGCGTCCCGGGCAATCAGAATGACTTCGTTCAGCAGGGCCTGTTTGTCCATGATCTGTCCGGCAGAGTGTTGATAGGGGGCGGTGTCGGTCGTAGTTTCGATCTGCAATACTGGAATTGGACGGGTTTGAACAGGCATGTGCGGTCGTTACAGCATCAAAACGCCCCCGGAAGATCTGTTCCGGCTCTTCGCGGTGACGGACATGCTCAATCTGGAGCCGCGTTACAATATGGCGCCGATGCAGACCGCGCCGGTGATCCGGGATCGTGACGGCAAACGGCATATGGACCGGCTCCGCTGGGGGCTGGTGCCGGGCTGGGCGCCGGATGAAAGCCGGGCCGCATCCCTTATCAACGGGCGATCGGAAACGGCCGCTGAGAAGCCGTCTTTCCGCGATGCCTATGCGAAGCGGCGCTGCCTGGTGCCGGCGGATGGCTTTTATGAATGGCGCAAGGTTGCTGGCGGTAAACAGCCTTACAGGGTCTCGCTTGAGGGAGAGCGCCCGTTTGCGTTCGCGGGGCTTTGGGAGCACTGGGACAAAGGCGCCGAGCCGGTAGAAACTTTCACTCTGCTGACCGTGGATGCCGATCCCAGGATCGAACACATCCACCACCGGATGCCGGTCATGCTGTCTGAGCCGGAGGAATTTGCCTGCTGGCTGGAAGGAGATACCGGAGACAGGGCGGCGCTGTTGCGCCCTTATGGCAAGGAAGATCTGGTTTTCACGCCCGTCTCGACGCGCGTCGGAAATGTCCGGAACGACGACCCGGCGCTGATGGAGCCCGTCGTTGAAGGAGAGGAGGGTAGTGCGGACGCGCCCGGGCCCTCTCCACGGCAAGGCTCCCTGTTCTGACAGAGGCTTGCTCTATTCCCGGGGGCAGCGATTCAGGATCTGGATTGTGTTGCCGCTTGCCATGAAGCCGCCTGTGCCGGTCGATCCCGCCATCTGGATATCGTTCGGCCCGAGCTTCTGCAGATGCTCAACAAGCGTGGGGGAGCGCCGCAGGTAGAACTGGAAATCGTCTTCCATGGTCTCGGTGATATTGACGGTTTCCGCAGAGGTCTTTCCTTCGCGGGTCACGGTGTAGCCGGAACCGGTGAAGATCACGTAATTCTCCGCGCAATTGTCCGGTGACCAGCGGCCGACCAGCGTCGGCGCAATGCCGCTATAGCGGATGACATTGCCCGTGGTCAGGGGCATCACCACAGGCTCATCCGCCGTATGGCTCCCCATTTCCGGCTCGTCATGGGCCATTGAGGCATGCGGGAACATGCGGGCGTAGCTGCCAAGACCGACCTTGTCGGCGAGAGAAAGCATCGCAGGATGCTGCAGGTACAGCATGACCGAGATCGCGCCGCCGCCAAGGAGCAGCAGGACGAGCAGCAGCAGGATGATGGTTTTCAGGGCGGAGCGTTTTTTCCGGGGCGCGGGTTTCCGGAAGATGGGCGGGAGGTCATCGTAGGCCTGACGTTCGGAGGCACCGCCCCGGTCTACGGGCCAGGTCTCTTCGGCTTCGGCCGGCTCCGGCTCGTAAGTCATCGAGACACTTTCGTCCCGGCGCGGAGCTTCGGTCCGCTCCTCGTCATATTCTTCCGGCCCGGACTCCGCTCCGAAACCGTCCACCGCATCATCGTCGAAATTGGGATTGTAGCCGGGTTCGGGCTCATCCTCGGCCATCGGCAAATCGATGCTGGACTGGTCAAGATAGAACAGCTGGGCATATTGCCAGTCGCCGGATGCATCGTCGTGGTACGCGCCGACCAGCCGGATTTCCGCGCCGCGATCATTCGCGATTTCCCGCGCCAATCCGGATTTCAGGACGGAATAGGCCCGGGCCTGCTCGACGGTTTCCCAAGAGCCGCCACGGTCGGTGGCGGGGCGGGACTGGAGGTAATAATGCGCATATCGCTTCATGACGGACCCGATGATAACCGTGCTACCAACTCTTGTCTTCCGCTAGAAACGCCGTGGCATTTTCGGCGTTCATGGGTCTGGAGAACAGAAAACCCTGAGCGTAATGACAATCGAGCGCGCGCAATTGGGCAAGCTGTTCTGTTGTCTCGACGCCTTCGGCGATCACATCCAGACGTAAATTCTGTCCCAGCATCGTGATGGTGCGCACGATCTCCAGATTCTGGAAGTTGCTGGTCATGTCCTCGATAAAGGATTTGTCGATCTTCAGGGTGTCGATCGGGAAGGTATGCAGATAGGAGAGGGACGAGTAACCGGTGCCGAAATCGTCCACGCAAATCCTGATATTCGCTGCCTTCAGCCGATCCAGCATCTGGGTCGACAGCGCGACATCCTGCATCAATGTGCTTTCGGTGATCTCGATCTTGAGCTGGGTCGTCGGCAGGCCTACGCCTTCCAGACAGTCAATGATCCCGGAAACAACTTCGGGGCGGGCAAACTGCCGGCCCGACAGGTTGACGCTGATTTCCAGTTGCTCATTTGCCGGACGCTGCGCGTTCCAGGTCGCCATCTGAACTCCTGCGGTGTGCAGGGCCCACTGACTGAGAGAGAAAATTGTCCCGGTTTCTTCCGCGACGGGAATGAATTCCACGGGCGAGATTTCCCCGCGCTCGGCATGGAACCAGCGGAGCAGGGCCTCGAAGCCGGCGATCTTTCCGCGCCGCATGTCGATGATCGGCTGATAATAGAGCTGCATCTCGTTGCGCTCGAGGGCGCGACGGAGATCCGAATCGAGATCGAGCGGCGTGACAGGCCAGACCCGCATGTCATTCTGGAAAGCTATACTCTGGGCTTTACCGCGTTCCTTGGCCTGATACATCGCGAGTTCGGCATCGCGCAGGATATCTTCCGGCCGCTCATAGCCTTGATCGGAATGGGCTATGCCAAGGGAGGCAGAGACGAAAATCTCTTTCCCGCCGAGGCGGAATGGCGTGTCCAGCGCCTGATGCAGGCCCTCGGTCAGCCGGGTAGCCTCTTCCGGGGTCTTGATATCTTCCAGCAGGATGGCGAATTCGTCCCCGCCCAGCCGGGCGACGGTGTCACTGTCGCGCAGGGTGTTCTCGAACCGCCGGGCGGTGGCAAAGATCAGATCGTCGCCATGCACGTGCCCAAGACTCTCGTTTACGATCTTGAACCGGTCGAGATCGAGAAAGGCGACGGCAAAGCGTGCGCCCGGCTCCTTGCGCAGACGCGCGAGTGCCCTGCGCACAAGGTCGAGGAACAGGGTTCGGTTGGCGAGCCCGGTCAGCGCATCGTGCAGGGCGTCATGCACAAGCTGCTGTTCGGCCTGTTTGCGCCCGGTGATATCGGTCTGGCTTCCGGCGATGCGATGCGCGGAGCCATCCGGGCCGCGCACAGCGAGGCCCCGGGTCAGCATCCAGAGAAAGGTGCCATCAGCATGACGGACCCGGAATTCGCACTCGAAATGAGGGACTTTTCCTGCCAGATGAGCATCAATCTGCGTGGTGACGCGGGCAACATCATCCGGATGAATACGGCTGAACCACTCGACGGGATTGTCGGAGACCTCCTCGTCGGTCAGCCCAAGCATTTCCTTCCAGCGCGGCGACAGATAGATCCTCTCCCGCCGAAGGTCCCAGTCCCACAATCCGTCGTTGGAACCGGCCGCGGAAAGGGCATAGCGCTCCTCGCTCTCGGCCAGTCCCTGACGCGCTGTTTCGGTCAGTGTCACGTCCGTGCTGGCCATGATCACATCGCCATTGACCATAGGCGTAAAGGAATGCTCGAGAATGCGACCGGATGCCAGACGGTGGTTGCTGGTCAGGGAGCGTTCCAGCCGAAGATAACCAACGACCTCTTCCAGAACAGCTTCCCGGCCGGTTTCCAGAAAATCGCCCCGCGTAATCATGAAGTCGACGAGCTCGGAGACCGGCGTACCGATGCGCATCAGGTGTTCGGGGAATTCGAACATTTCGACCAGTTTGGCGTTCCAGACCCTGAGCATGAGCGCCGAATCGAACACGGCGATGGACTGATCGATACTGTCCAGGGTGGCGCGCAGCAGCATGGTCTGGTCTTCGGCGTGCTTCCGGGCGGCTTTTTCCTCGGTAATGTCCCGATGGAAACTGAGCAGGCCGCCGCTGGCGGTGCGCAGTTCCGCGATTTCAATCCAGCGGTTTTTACGGTCGTGCAGCAGCACGCGGCCCCCCGGTTCCCGGTGGGCCTGCAATCGTCTTTCGCGCCATCTCTCGGGAAAGTCCGAGGGCGTATCGGTCGTCCAGCGCTGGATGATTTCCGGCTCGCTCAACAGGCTTTCGAGCGTTCGCCCGGCAAGCGTCATGCCGCCAAGTTCAGGGTAGAGCTCAAGAAACTGAGTATTCCAGGAAGTGATGCGGCCATTTTGGTCGAAATGGCAAAGGCCGACCTGAATCTCTTCCAGGGCACCGAGCAGTTCGGTCGGGTGGTTTTCCAGAGCGGCCGGCTTGGTTATGCCCATTGCGTCACTTTACGTCCCATGCCGCGCAATTCCGGTTACCGCTGGATATCAGAAGCATGGTGGATTGTGTCATTCTGACTCTCCATTCCGCAGTTTCGAGAGGCCCGCCTGACCGGTGTAAGCGGAAGGGAGATCGGCTTTTCGAGCTTTGCGAGCCCTAGTTTCATATCAATTTCCCGAAAGATATCAGGGTGATGCCTCGTCTGTCACGGGAAACACTCCAATTCCGGAGGTTTTACCGCCAAATTTCAGCATCCGATAGTATTGCCAGAGCAATTGTGCCGCCGCACCGCGATATGGCCGCCAGGGTTCGGCTATAGGATGCGTGTCTTTTTCCCGTGGCCGGACGTCCAGTTTTTTCAGGGCACGCACAGCCTCCTGAATGGCGAGATCGCCGCCGGGCCAGACATCCAGCCTGCCAAGACAGAACAGAAGATAGATGTCCGAGGTCCAGCGTCCGATTCCCGGGACCTGTGTCAGAGCCGTGACGACGGCTTCGTCATCCAGATTTTGCAGGTTTTCAAGATCGAGCCGTCCGTCCAGCACGTATTCGGCAAGGGCGCGGGCATAGCGAACCTTCGGACGGCTGAAACCGGCTTGCTTGAAATCCTCGTCTGTCGCGGCGGCAATGGCGGTGGGGGTGACGTCGAGCTGTTGGTTGAGCCGTGTCCATATGGCGCTTGCGGAAGCCAGGGAGACCTGCTGGGCCGTGAGGATACGGATCAGGGACGCGAATCCGGGAGGCTCGCGCCTTGACGGCGGCGGTCCGAGCTTTTCGTAAAGCGCCCCGATATCGGGATCGCGCCGGGTCAATTCGATCACGGCCTCGTGGAGAGCGCTGTTCTGGCTGCTTGTGCCTGTCATGGCCGTCCTTTGTTGTGCCATTGCAATGTCGTGAGCATAGTTCCGGCTTGATGGTTTGATAAGGGAGCGACGGCCATGTTGCATGTGGATCGGCAGGCACAGGAAATTCTGACGGTTCGTACGGCGGGACACGGCTTCTACGACCTGACGCGGAATGCCTCTTCCTGGGTGAACGGGACGGGCATATCCACGGGATTGCTGACCTTCTTCGTCCGCCATACCTCGGCTTCCCTGACGATCCAGGAAAATGCAGACCCGGATGTTCGCGCCGATCTGGCGGATTACCTCGCCGGGATAGCACCGGAAGACCCGGGCCGTTACCGGCACGGCATTGAGGGGTCGGACGATATGCCCGCGCATATCCGCACCATGCTGACCCAGACATCGATACCGGTCCCGGTGGCGGATGGCCGGATGCTGCTCGGTACCTGGCAGGCAGTCTACCTTCTGGAACACCGCCGTGCGCCCCATCGCCGGGAAGTGGTTCTGCATCTGCTGGGAAGCTGAGCAGGCCATATCAGTTGATGCTTGACGTTCCAGCGACTGGAACCTTTATGCAGAGCTATCAGTCCGGATATCCCGGCTGAAGAAGCATCCGACGGAGCTATCATGTCCTGCCACGCACCAGAAAAAACCGAGGCACCGAAATCTTGCTGTCACAGCGCGGCGGAGAAACCTGCAAGTGCATGTTGCGGGCATGGCGGCCATGGTCACAGTCACGGCGGTGGTGCCAGCTCGGGCAAGGCGGTGATGACGGGAAAACCCGAAGGCGCCGGTCCGGGATATATCTGCCCGATGTGCCCGAGCGTCTGGAGCCCGGAGCCGGACAATTGCCCGATGTGCGGCATGGCGCTCGAGCCGGAGATGATCACCCGCGATACGCCGCCCAATCCGGAATATCTCGACATGCGGCGCCGGTTCTGGATTGGAGCCGTTCTGACGTTGCCGGTTTTCGTGCTGTCCATGGGAGAAATGGTGCCGGGGCTGGCGGATCTGGTCTCCGGCCCCTGGAATGCCTGGATACAGGCCATTCTGGCGACGCCGGTGGTGCTGTGGGCAGGTTTTCCGTTTTTCCAGCGCGGCTGGACATCGCTGCGCACCGGCCATTTCAACATGTTCACGCTGATCGCGATCGGCACCGGAGCGGCGTATCTCTACAGCCTTGCCGGTTTGTTGTTGCCAGACCTGTTTCCCGAAGGTTTCCGGGGGGCGGATGGCCGCGTCGGCCTGTATTTCGAATCCGCAGCCGTCATTATCTGCCTGGTCGCGCTCGGGCAGGTGCTTGAGCTGGGCGCCCGGGAGAAAACCTCGGATGCCCTGAAGGCACTGCTCAGTCTGGCGCCGGAGACGGCCCGCCGTCTGACGGAGGGTGGTGACGACGAGGAGGTCGCCGTCGATGATATTCGCGCGGGCGACCGTATCCGCATCCGCGCGGGCGAGCGCATTCCGGTGGATGGCCGTCTGGTCGAAGGTGCTGGTGCAGTCGATGAATCCATGCTGACGGGTGAGCCTCTGCCGGTGGACAAGAGTGCGGGCGACAGTTTGGTCGGCGGCACTCTCAATGGGCGGTCGACGCTGGTCATGGAAGTTGAAAAGGTCGGGCAGGACACCGTGCTGTCCCGTGTTGTCGCCATGGTCGCGGATGCGCAGCGCAGCCGGGCGCCGGTCCAGAAGATCGCCGATGCCGTTGCCGGATATTTCGTGCCTGCGGTCCTGGTCTCCGCCGTTGCGGCTTTTGCGATCTGGGCCTTTTTCGGCCCGGAGCCGGCTCTGGCGCATGGTGTTGTTGCTGCCGTCTCGGTGCTGATCATCGCCTGTCCCTGTGCTCTGGGACTGGCAACACCGATGTCGATCATGGTCGGGGCCGGGCGCGGCGCGTCGGCCGGAATCCTGATCCGGGACGCCGAAGCCATCGAAGGGTTTGAGAAGATCGACACGCTGGTGGTCGACAAGACAGGCACCCTGACCGAAGGACATCCGGAGGTGACGGATATCTCCGTTGCCGGCGGGCAGGAAGAGAGCCGTGTTCTCGGGCTTGCCGCCGCTCTGGAACGCAGCAGCGAGCACCCGCTGGCAGCCGCCGTTCTGCGCGCTGCCAGGGAGCGCGCGCTTTCCGTGGAGCATGCGAGGGATGTGGAGACGGAAGCCGGGCTTGGCCTGCGCGGCGCGATCGACGGAAAGCAGATTGCCGCCGGGTCCGCCCGGTTCATGGAGAGCCTGAAGGTCGATATATCCGCGCTGGCGGAGACTGCTGCCTCCTATTCCGGGGATGGAGCGACATTGCTTTATGTCGCGCATGACGGTGCGGCCATCGGTTTGCTGGCCGTGCGGGACAGGATCAAGGATGGAGCGGCCGAGGCCGTGGCCGATCTTGCCCGGGACGGTATTCGCGTCGTCATGGCGTCGGGCGATAATCCGAAAGCGGCGGCCGCCATCGGCGCGGAGCTGGGAATCACCGAAGTGCATGGCGGGCTGATGCCTGCCGACAAGGCCGATCTGGTCCGCGACCTGAAAGCGGAAGGACGGGTTGTTGCGATGGCCGGAGACGGTATTAACGATGCGCCGGCACTGGCGCTGGCCGATATCGGCATCGCCATGGGCAACGGCACGGATATCGCCAAGGAGAGTGCTGCCGTGACACTGGTGAAGGGGGATGTGCGCGGGCTGGTGAAGGCCCGGCGCCTGAGCCGCGCCACCATGCGCAATATCCGCCAGAACCTGTTTTTCGCCTTCGTCTATAATGCGCTGGGCGTGCCGGTGGCGGCGGGACTGCTCTATCCGCTGTTCGGGCTGACCCTGAGCCCGATGCTGGCGGCGGCGGCGATGAGCCTGAGCTCCGTCTCCGTGATCAGCAATGCCTTGCGGCTCCGCTCGGCGAAACTCTGAGGAGGCAGATCATGCAGATCAGGGAAGTTGAACAGAGCGCGGGGTTACCGGCCAAGACCATCCGCTATTACGAGGAAATCGGACTGGTCCGGCCGAACCGGCAGGATAATGGCTACCGTATCTATTCGACGGAGGATGTGCACCGGCTCCGCTTTCTGCAGCGGGCGCGGGGGCTTGGCTTCTCCATTGAGGATTGCCGGGCGCTGCTCTCGCTGTATGACGAGACCGGCCGGGAGAGCGCGGATGTCCGGGCCATTGCCGAAGCGCATCTGGACGAGATCGATCGCAAGATCCGGGAGCTGAAAGGCATGCGCCAGACTTTGGCGCATCTGGTCCATGCCTGTCATGGGGACGATCGCCCCGATTGCCCGATCCTCGACGATCTCGCGGGCATCGGGGATGGCACGTGAACTGGCGCTTTCTGGTCTCCGGCGTCGCGGTCCTGATCCTGCTTGGCCTTGCCGGCTATTCGCGCATGCGAGACCCGGAGCGCCCGTCGGTGATCAGCAAGATTGTTCCGGGCGCAGTTGAAGCAGGAAAGAGCCCTGCAATAAGGCTGCGGCCCGGCGATACCGGACTGGTCGCGGATGGGCGCGAGATTTACGCGACGGCCTGCGCGAGCTGCCACGGCGCAAATCTGGAAGGGCAGGCGAACTGGAAACAGCGCAAGCCCGATGGCCGCCTGCCGGCCCCGCCGCACGATCCTTCCGGCCATACCTGGCACCACCCGGACGGACAGCTTTTCGCGCTCACGAAACTTGGCCCGGCCCGGATTGTCGGCGACGGTTATGAAAGCGACATGCCCGGTTTCGAGGGTGTGTTGAGCGACCGGGAAATCGTGGCGGTATTGTCTTTCATCAAAAGCACATGGCCCGCCGAGATCAGGGCCCGGCATGATGGCATCAACCATCAGGCCAGTGCACAGAATTAGCCATCTTCTCAGCCACCCTGAGCGCGTTGCCCGGCGGCCCGTTTTTCCAGCCACCAGGAATATTGCGGCGGCCAGGTTTTGAAATCCGGATCCAGTCCGAAGGCATCCGCGGCATGGCGCGGCCAGAACGGGTCGTAAAGAGCTTCACGGCCGATGGCGATGAGGTCCGCGTCGCCTGCTTGCAGGATGGCCTCTGCATGGTGCGGGTCTGTGATCAGGCCGACGGCCTGGGTCATTATGTCGACCTCGCGCCGGATCTCGGCGGCATAGGGCACCTGATAGCCCGGCTCCCGGACCAGCTTGAAATTGGTCGCGCCTTTCGGAGACTGTCCGCCGGAGGAGCAGTCGATCACATCAACGCCGCGCGCTTTTAATTCCTTTGCGAAGATCAGGCTGTCCTCCATCTCCCAGCCGCCTTCGATGGCATCGACGGAGGAGATGCGGACAAAGAGCGGCAGGTTGTCCGGCAGTGCGGCCCGGACATCCTCGGCGATCTCCAGAGACAAGCGCATCCGGCCTTCAAGATCGCCGCCATAGGCGTCTTTGCGGAAATTGCCGAGCGGGGACAGGAAGGTCTGCAGCAGGTAGCCATGCGCGCAATGGATCTCGACGGACTCGAACCCGGCATCGACAGAGCGCTTGGTTGCGTCGGCGAAAGCACCGCGAAGGCGTTTCATGTCATCAAGGTCAAGCTCGCGGGGTGTCAGCCAGCCATCGGCCAGCGGTACCGCACTCGGCGCTTCCGGCTGCCAGGGAGTGTTGCCATCGGCGATATCCTCGGGGGTGAGGGGACCATTGCCTTTCCAGGGACGCTGCATGCTGCCCTTGCGGCCGGAATGGCCAATCTGGATTGCCGGGACACTGCCTTCCGATTTCAGGAAAGCGGCGATCGGCGCCAGCTTCTTTGCCTGCTCGTCCGTCCAGATCCCGAGATCGCCGTGAGTGATGCGGCCGTCACGGCTCACTGCGGTGACTTCCAGGATGACCATGCCGGCGCCGCCGATGGCGAACTTGCCGAGATGGGCCATGTGGAAATCCGTCGCGAAACCCTCTTCGGCGGAATACATGCACATGGGCGGGATCACGATGCGGTTTGGCAGGGTGATGCCCCGGAGTTGGATCGGCTGGAACAGCAGTGGTGTGGATGCAGTCATTCTTTCCTCCCTTTTCGGAAAAGGATAACCGAAACGGACCTTAATCGCGCAAGACTGGTAGGTTCTCCGGGAGTAAGTCTTAAGCGCCTGTTCGGCACTTGACAGCGGCGCTCTGCGCGCCATCGTGTGAGCTGTTCCATTTCCAGAGATTTATTCCCGCCCGCAAGGAGCCACTTCATGCCTATCGTCAATCGTATCGCCGATTTTCACGCCGAATTGACCGGCTGGCGGCGCCATATCCACGCCAATCCGGAGCTTGGTTTCGAGGAGTTCGAAACCTCGGATTTCGTGGCGGAACGGCTGACGGAGATGGGGCTTGAAGTACACCGGGGGCTCGGCGGTACGGGTGTGGTGGCAAGCATCAAGGGCAATGGCGGCGACGGTCCGGCCATCGGCCTGCGCGCCGACATGGATGCGCTGCCGATCCAGGAAAAAGGCACGCCCGAGCATCGCTCCAAGAATGACGGAAAAATGCATGCCTGCGGCCATGACGGACACACCACCATGCTGCTCGGCGCGGCCAAATACCTTGCCGAAACCCGTAATTTCGCCGGCACCGTACAGCTGATTTTCCAGCCGGCCGAAGAAGGTAAGGGCGGCGGCAAGAAGATGATCGAGGACGGTCTCTTCAAGCTGTTCCCGGTGGATGAGGTCTATGGCATGCACAACCGGCCTGAAATGCCGGTCGGCAGTTTCGGTGTTTCCGCCGGCCCGGTCATGGCGGCGCGGGATAACTGGGAGATCTTCATTTCCGGCCGGGGCGCGCATGCGGCCATGCCACATCAGGGTGTCGACCCGGTGGTTGTCGGAGCGAACATCATCATGGCGCTGCAGACCATCACCAGCCGCAATATCGATCCGGCGGATGCGCTTGTCATCAGCGCCACCCAGTTCCATGCCGGCGACGCCTTCAACGTGATCCCGGACGATATCATCCTGCGCGGCACCTGCCGGGTGCTGAATCCGGAATTGCAGGCAACCCTGCCGGAACGCATCAAGCGGGTGGTGGACGGTGTCGCCGCGACCTACGGGGCAACGGCCGAACTGAACTATATCTCGGGCTATCCGGCGACCGTGAACACCGAGAAGGAAGCCGATTTCGCGGCTTCGGTCTGTGCCGAGATTTCCGGCGGCATGGGGACGGTGGACCGGGGATTGCCGTCGAGCATGGGGGCCGAGGATTTCTCCTACATGCTGCTGGAAAAGCCGGGCGCCTATATCTGGTGCGGCAATGGCGATACCGCCGGCCTGCATCACCCGGAATATGACTTCAATGACGAGGCCCTGACCGTTGGCGCCAGCTACTGGAGCAAACTGGTCGAAACCCGGCTGGCCAGATAGGCATGAAGTGATGACAGGCGGGACGGTGGACAGGGAACTGCCGCAAAGACTGCATGTCTTTGGTGCCTCCGGTTCGGGTACGACCACATTTGGCCGTGCCTGGGCAGCCCGCTTTGGTCACACACATCTCGATACGGACGATTTCTACTGGATGCCGACGAAACCGGCCTTTCAGGAAAAGCGTCCGGTCCCGGAGCGTCTCCGCCTGCTTGAAGAGGCCTTCGGGCAGGCGGAAAGCTGGATCCTCACCGGATCCCTGGTGTCCTGGGGCGAGCCGCTGATCGACAGCTTTCAGCGCGCCGTCTTTATCTACACGCCCTTTAATCTGCGCATGGATCGTCTGATCGCCCGGGAAGAAGCCCGGTATGGCGTGGAGGCGCTGCAGCCGGGCGGGGAGCGTTATGACGACTTCAATGCCTTCATCGAATGGGCGGCATCCTACGATACCGGCGGCCCCGAGATCCGCAGCCTGAAGATGCATGAGGCCTGGATTGAGCGTTTGCCCTGTCCGGTCATCCGGGTTTCAGGCACCGATACGACCGGGCAACAAATCGAGCAGGTCGCCGGTTTCGTGTCGGACTAGGCTGTTCCGGGCTGCATTTTCCCAACTCTTCCATCGGCATGCAGGAACCAATCCTGCGGGCAGGCGTTCTTCCTTCAAGTGAAGTGCAAAGTGCCCCTTTGAATTTCGTCGAGGAGATGAACCATGAAACGCACCCTGATCCTTCCCGCCATTCTTGCCGGCGGTTTGCTGGTTTCCGGTTGCTCGGGCATGGACACGACGGAGCAGCGCGTTCTTTCGGGCGGCGCCATCGGTGCCGGTGTGGGCGCGGTCGGGACCGTGCTGACAGGCGGCTGCGTTTCCTGTGGCGCTGCTATCGGCGCGGGTGTTGGTGCCGGTGCCGGCTATATCCATGACCAGATGGAGAAAAAGGACGAGGACTGAGTCTCCGCCAGGTTTTTCTGGTGCTGCGCTGTGTGATGATGCTCAGAGCTACCCGCCGGGGCGTGCTGCGGCCCAGTTGAGCAATGCGTCGAGAGCGGGGCAGAGGGCCTGTCCCCAGTCCGTCAGGCCATACTCCACCTTGGGCGGTACCTGCGGGTAGACAATGCGGCGCACGATGCCGTCCGCTTCCATTTGCCGAAGCTGCTGGATCAACATCTTCTGGGAAACTTCCGGGATAGCGCGCTCTAGCTCCGAAAATCGCATCACACGGCCGCCAAACAGATGGAACAGGATGATCAGTTTCCATCTCCCCTCCAGCATTTTCAGCGCCTGCTCAACACCTTCCGCCGCCGAGGAGCGTGTGTAGCCATGGGACTTACCTTCAGGTGAGTACCTTACTTTTTCGTGCGTTCTTGTCATCTGGAGAGCTTAAGAGCAGATACGGGCCATCGCAACAAAAAGGGAGTCAAAAGCGATGGCCGATACATTTCCCGTTCCTGTCGAAGCATATTTCGCCGCCAGCACGCCGGAACAGATCGCGGATTGTTTTACCGAGGACGGTGTTGCCGTGGATGAGCGCCATACACACAAGGGACGTGAGGCGATCCTGCGCTGGCGTGAAGATGTGAGCAAGATCAGCTTTCGTCAGGATATTCAGACGTTCAGTCGTGATGGTGCACGGGTCCTTGTGAGCTGTCGGGTTTCCGGAGATTTCAAGGGCAGTCCGGTCGATCTCGATTATGCGTTCCTCCTCGAAGGCGACAGGATCGCCCGGTTGGAAATCACCTGAGCGCCTTCAATTTACAGAATTTAACATTTCTTATCAGATAGATAAGGCGCTTTTGGCGCGCTTATTGAAAGACCTCTCCCCGGCGCCGAATGCCTCGGCGTCCACTCCGTGAGCGGAGTGCATTTGCATGAAGGGAGAGCCACATGGATGTGAGTTCCATTGGCAGCGGTTATTTTGATTTCGCTGCCATGCAGACCCGTTTTCAGGAAAAGGTAACTGAGGCGGATGCCGATGGCAGCGGCGGTCTGTCATTCGCGGAGTTCGAGGAACTCGAAGCAAGCAGGCCAGCAGGCCCGGGCGGTCCAGGCGGGCCAGGTGGTTCGAGCGGTGTTGCCGAAGAGCAGACGACGGAAGAAAAGTTCGACAGTCTGGATACGAACGGCGACGGGGTCGTGACCCTGGCGGAGCTTGAGGCCGGCAAGCCGAGCTTCGAGCCGAGCTTTTCCGCGTCCAACCTGACAGAGCTACTGGCGGCGCAAGAAGAAAGTTCAGGCGTGGATGCCGGCTCCGATGCGTCGGATGAGTTGATCAATCAGCTGTTCCAGAGACTGCAGGACGCGCAGGCGCAAGCGGATAAAAACAAGGCTGCCTGACCAAAGCTCAATGCTCCTGGGTGAACCATCACGCTTCTGGGTGAAACAAGAACTCTGGGTGAGCTGAACATCTCATGCCGGGCAGTACGCCGTGGCCAAATACGAAACGCCAAATCCGAACGCACGAATCCGCTGGCTGCCCGATTGACGGCGGAAGTTTCGGGATCGAGAACGATCCCGGACGTGCGGTCGGCGTTTTGTCTGCGCGAAGGCGCACGGCAAAATTATGAGCTCCGGCCGGAACCAATTCCGGCTTCCCGCGTTTTCCTTATAAGCGAGGCAGAGTGCCTCCCCAGAAATCAAGACCCTGAGATTCAAGCGAGGAGACGACAGATGCGACGCACGCTGGTCCTCCCGGCCCTTATAACCGCCGGTCTTCTGTTATCGGCCTGCACCGATACTTATTCGACCAGACAGCATGTTCTGTCGGGCGGTGGCATCGGCACGGGGCTGAATTCGGAAACCGCCCTCTATGATGGCTGTGTTTCCTGCGGCGTCGGTGTCGGCACCGGCGTTGGTGCCGGAACCGTGTACCTCGTCGACTAGACCGAGATTTAAGACGATTTTCCCCCGAGAGTATCTCTTCCCCCGAGAGATCCTCCCATCGATAGAATGGCCGCTATTCCCCTGGCGGCCATTCTTCGTTTCCGGAACGGTTTCAGCTTTGCAGGCGTTCGCGTGTGACCGAAGAGATCGCCGCATCAGCACCGTCGCGGGCATCGAGCCCGGACATGACGCCCTCTTTGTCCGCAGCCGGCCGGTTCTGGCTCAGCTTCCATTTGCCGTCGATCCGGGTGATCGGGATTTCGAACCCGATGATGCCCTTGAGCTGTGACTGGACAAACTTTTCCGGCGCGTCGTTCAGCGCCCAGGGCTCGGCATTCGCGGCCTCGTGCCGGTCGGTCAGGCGAGAGACCTGATCGCGCAGACGTTCCGCATCCTCGAAGAAGCTGATTGGCCCGTAGGCATGGACGGCGACATAGTTCCAGGTCGGCACGACTTTGCCGTGCTCCTGTTTCGTCGCGTACCAGTTCGGGGTGATATAGGCCTCTGGCCCCTGAAAGATCGCCAGCGCCTCGATATCCGATGCTTCGGTCTTGGTCTGGATATTCGCTTTCGCCAGATGGCCGGTCAGCGTGCCATGCTCGCCTTTGCCCGTGTCGAGCAGCATCGGCACATGGCTGGCCACCAGCCCGTCGGGGCCGAGTGTCACCAGGGTGCCGAAAGCGATACGTCGGATGGCCTCATGCAGCAGGGTGATATCGTCTTCGCGAAAATGCGGCGGTGTGTACATGAGATTTCTCCGGTCGTGAAAGGCGCCGGCGCAAGGTTGCGCCGGCGCGTTCCGCAATCTGTGTTCGTCAGATTGGCAGGATATAAGCGGTTTTCACCGTAGTGTAGAATTCCGATGCATAACGGCCCTGCTCGCGGGCGCCATAGCTGGAACCTTTCCGGCCGCCGAACGGGACGTGATAATCGACGCCCGCCGTTGGCAGGTTGACCATGACCATGCCGGCCTCGGAATTGCGCTTGAAGTCGCTGGCGTATTTCAGGCTGGAGGTGCAGATGCCGGAGGACAGACCGAAGGTCGTGTCGTTGGCAACGGCCAGAGCCTCGTCATAATCCTTCACCCGGATCACGCTGGCGACCGGACCGAATACTTCCTCGCGGTTGATGCGCATGGAATTGGTCGTCTCGGTGAACAATGCCGGCTGCAGATAGAAGCCCGGCGTTGCCCGCTCCAGACGCTCACCGCCAAAGGCGAGCTTGCCGCCTTCTTCCTTGGCAATGCGGATATATTCCTCGTCCTGCGCGAGCTGGCTGGCATCGACCACGGGGCCGATATGCGTCCCTTCGGCGAGCGCGTCGTCGATCTTCAGGCCCTTAAGCTTGTCGATGCAGGCAGCGACGAACTTGTCGTGAATGCCTTCGGTCACGATCAGCCGGGAGGAGGCGGTGCAGCGCTGGCCGGTGGAGAAGAAGGCACCGTTCACGGCAACATCGACGGCGGTGGCGAGATCGGCATCGTCCAGCACGACGAGCGGGTTCTTGCCGCCCATTTCAAGCTGGTACTTTTTCATGGTGGAGGAGCATTTCGCCGCCACATGGGCGCCGGTCGCGACCGAGCCGGTAAAGGTCACGGCGTTGATCTTGGTGCTGGAAAGAATGGCCTCGCCAACGGTGCCGCCGCTGCCCATCACCAGGTTCAGTACGCCGTCCGGCAGACCGGCCTTTTTCAGGATGTCGACCAGGGCCCAGGCGCAGCCCGGAACCAGACCGGCCGGCTTGAAGACGATGGTGTTGCCGTAGCAGAGAGCCGGAGCGATCTTCCAGGCCGGGATGGCGATCGGGAAGTTCCACGGTGTGATGATGCCGACAACGCCGACCGGCTCGCGGGTGATCTCGACTTCGAGGCCCGGACGGGTGGAGGCGATCTTCTCGCCGGACAGGCGCAGGCATTCACCGGCGAAGAAATCGAAGACCTGGGCGGCGCGGATGGTCTCGCCGATACCCTCGGCCAGTGTCTTGCCTTCCTCGCGGGAGAGCAGGCGGCCGAGTTCTTCCTTGCGGGCCATGATTTCGGCGGAAGCAGCGGCCAGAATGTCGTGGCGCTGCTGGATCGGGCTGCGGGCCCAGGCGTGGGAGGCGGCGACGGCGGCGTCGATGGCCTGTTCCGTTGCGGCGGCATCGGCCTGCGCGAACTGGCCGACCACGTCGCCGGTGTTGGACGGATTGATGTTATCGCTCGCGTTCGTGCCCTCGACCCAGTCGCCGGCGATCAGATTGCGGTGCAGTGTCATGAGTTCCCTCTCTCGGTTCCGGCGCCGTTCGGGCCGGGTTTTGAATCGGAGGGGAGCTTACGCCGGATCAGAGCTGGTGCAAGACCTTCAGCACCGTGGGATCTCATTCCGTCACGGAAGGAAACGGGCAAGAAGCGGAGATAGGGAAAAAATCATCAATCCTATTAAAAATTCCTATCGCCGCAGCCGTTTTTGACTGTGTGGATTTCAGGGAGGACTGAAGCTTCAGACTGCGATGCCGCGCTTGGAGAGTGAGCGGAACAGGACAAGCGCACCATCTTCCCATTCCGGCAGGGCGTCCGAACGGCCAACCACGTTCTCCAGGCACCCGAGCCGCGAGCTGGCAATCCGAACAATGTCGCCGAGCTTGTGGGTGAAGCCTTCGCCGGGCCGGTCCCGGTCGTCGGTGGGGGCGAACAGGGTGCCGGTATAGAGCACGGCGCCGTCCGGGTACTGGTGACAGTCGAACATCTGCTGCGCCAGATCTTCCGGATCGCGGCTGATCACCCGCATGGTGCTGGAGCCGCTCAGGACATAACCATCCGTGCCGGTAACCTCCAGCGACAGGTCTGCGTTGCGAATGTCGGTCATGGTGAAGTGATCGTCCAGCAGCCGGATGAACGGGCCGAGGCTGGCCGACGCGTTGTTGTCCTTGGCCCGGCCGAGCAGCAGGGCGCTGCGCCCCTCGAAGTCGCGCAGGTTCACATCATTGCCAAGGGTGGCGCCGGCGATCTTGCCGTCCGGTCCGCAGACCAGCACGACTTCCGGCTCCGGATTATTCCAGTCCGAGCGCGGATGCAGCCCGACCCCGGCACCGTGCCCGACCGAGGACATCGGCTGTGCCTTGGTGAAAATCTCCGCATCCACACCAAAGCCGACCTCGAGATAGGGTGACCAGAGATCCTTCGCCAGCAAGGTTTCGCGTAATTTCATCGCTTCGTCCGAGCCCGGCACGATGGAGAACACATCGTCGCCGATATCCCGGCCGAGCTGCGCCCGGGCCTCGTCCGCCTTCAGCGGATCGCCCTTGGTCATTTCCTCGACCACGCGCTCGATCATGCTGTTCGGAAAGGTCACCCCGGCGGCCTTGATGGCCTGCAGGTCAATGGGGGAGAGCAGGCGCGGGCCTGTCGCCTTCGGATCGAAGCTTGTCTCCAGAATGTCGCCGATCTTGCCGATCACGGAGCCTTCGGCCCCGCGCACGATACTGGCCGGGCAGGCGGCTTTCAGGGCATGGGTTATGGTCGGCAGGCGGGCGGTGATATCTACGACGTCCTCACCGCGCAGGGTGCAGACAGCCGGACCCTCCGGTGTCATGACCCGTCCCAGAAGTGTCGCTTTCTCCCGGTCGACCGGCAGGTCCTGTGCGATACGGTCGCTCATCTCTTGTCTCCTCCCATGCCTCGGCCCACACTTGCTGCATCGCGCTTCTTGCGGCGCGGTGAGCCGTCGGACTCTTCGCTCGGGCGGATTATGGCCTCTCTGGGATACAAAATACCAGAAAAATGAAAGCCGGTTGCGCATCATGGAGGACACGCTGCTACCGGCGGGCTCACTCATCCAGGATTCGGCTTCGGGCTAGCGTCACGGGCGGAAAATTTCACGGGCTGGAAACCCGGCAATGGGCGCCGTTCGGTTGTAGTAAAAGAATTTCCTTGCAACTTCACCCGCGACGTGGCTTTTTGCTGATGTGCGCTGCGCGTAGATGATGAGCATATCGTCAGCAGTGTAAATTCTCGCAATACGTCGTATCGATCGTTGCCAGAACGCCCAACTGGGCAGATTAACAGAACGGCAGCTGATCTACGCAAGCTTCCAGAACAGAAAAAGGCCACCTTCCGCTGCCAGTATGGCGCGATCAGGGGGTGACCGGTGAAAGAGCCTACTTGAAACAGTTTAACGACCTTGGCCAAGCCAAGTCCCACCTTCGAGCCGTATCCGCCGAAGGACACAGCATTCCCACTCAAACTCCCATTCAGGACGATGTGATCCCTGCTACAGAGGTGGCTGGGCGCGTGTCGCATCACGCCAACGCAGCCAAGAGCACGTCCCAGACCCAATCCCGGCGTTCCGGCTCTGCCCGGCGTCCGGTTGAAAAGAATGCGCGCCGTCCCGACATGTCGGGCGAACGCACACCCGGCCCCGATGCTCCGGATGCAGGCTTGTTCCGCATGCTGGGAAATATCGGCGCCGCAACACCAGCTGTCCCCGCCTGAAGGCGGCAACAGAAAACGTCAATCCAGACTAACGATCAGTATAAGGAATATGATCATGGCTACAGGTACAGTGAAATGGTTCAACACCACCAAGGGTTATGGCTTCATTCAGCCGGATGATGGCAGCAACGACGTGTTCGTTCACGCCACTGCCGTCGAGCGTGCAGGCATGCACGGCCTGAACGAAGGCGACAAGATCAGCTACGACATCGAAGAAGACCGCCAGCGCGGCAAGTCTTCCGCTGTCAACCTGCAGACGAAATAATCATCGTCTTCCAGGACAAGCCCGGGCGGCGCTGTTCCCTGGAATAGCGCCACCGGGTCGGCCTTTCGGGCGGGGTTCACGAACTTCATCCGCGACGGTCTAGAAAACGCCAATCCATTTCATGGGTTGGCGTTTTTGTTTTTGCTCACCCGCCGCGCCGGACGATCTGTTCGCGGTGGAAGGTATAGATGCCGCTGCCGACGACGATGGCGGCGCCGATGATTGTCGCCAGGTCCGGCAGGTCGTCGTAGATCAGGTATCCCCACAGTACGGCCCAGGGCAGCATCAGGTAGTTCAGCGGTTGCAGGACGCTTGCCGGGGCAAGTGACAGGGCCTTGATCAGCAACCCGTGACCTGTCAATCCGATGGCGCCGATCCCCACCATCAGGGCCAGCCCTGACCAGTCCGGCGTGACCCAGAAGAACGGACCGACGCAGGTCATCGAGACGAGCCCGGTGATGCCCGTATAGAGCACCGTCGTGCTGGCCTCGTCATGGCGTGCGGCCCGGCGCGTCAGGACCTGGTAGAGGGCGAAGAGGGCAATACCGAACAGGGGCACCAGCAGCATCGCATCGAAGGCGGCAAAGCCCGGCCGGATGATGATCATCACCCCAACCGCACCGACACCGATCGCGCTCCAGCGCCGGATCCCGACCTGTTCCCGCAGGAATGGCACGGACAGGGCGGTGGTGATCAGCGGGCCGGCGGCGGCGATGGCCTGGACATCCGCCAGCGGCAGATGGCGCAATGCCACGATGAAGACAAGAATCTCGCCGGACAGCAGGAAGCCGCGGGTGAGCTGTAGCAACGGTGCGCGGGAGGTGAAAACCCGGCGCCCCCGTTTGTGCAGGCCGTGGGCCAGCGTCACGCTGGCAAACACCATGTAACGGACCCAGAGGATTTGCGGCGCCGGATAGATCTGCGCTGCCATCTTGGTCAGCGTGTCCATCACCGAGAAGGCGAAGGTGACGGCGAACATGATGCCGACACCGGCGCGTGTGCCCTCTGCGTCCTCGGGCGCTCCGAAACGGTCGTTTGTCATATCTGTGCCGCGCCCCCTGCCGGTGCCGGGCGGTTCCAAATACCTGCCGCTTCCGGAGGGCTCCACTTGACAGTGATCGCCGCCCGCTGTCTAGCGCTATGCGGGTGGACGGCGCTCTGCGTAATCAGACCGTGGCGACGGGGGTGGCCGGTGAGCCGACGACGCCGGGCAGGCGCAGTGGCGGCGCGGTCAGAAGGAAGCGCGACCGGCCCGTCTCGCGCAGCCACAGTGCCAAATCGTGCAGGTACCAAAGCTCGCCAAGATGGACGCCGAGCTTGAAGATGCAATGGTGGTGCAGCGGCATGAACACGGTGGCGTCGTCCGGCAGCGGCGCATGCGGGTCCTCGACGCCGTAATTGTCCGCGATCAGCACCGAGAGACCGCTGTCGGTGATCCAGTTCAGCAGGCGCTCGTCCCGGCCGTCCAGCACGCAGCAGGCATGCAGCAGCGTGTCTTCGTCCGGCTCCTTGTTCATGTCCATGATAACCTTGGTGAAGGCGGTATGCAGCAGCACCATGTCGCCCGGCTCGACGACCACCTTGTCCGCTTCCATGATCTTCATGAGCTGGTCGTAGCCGACATAGGTCCGTTCCCGGCCGAGATGCTTCTCGATGTCGATCAGCACGCCCCGGCCCTGCACGCAGGTCTCGGCCATGTTCTCGATGCCGAGCCGCTTGGCGTCGGTGCCTTCGAAGCGGGTGTGCTCGCTGCCCGGCTGCTCGCTGGTCGGCCCGGCTATATGCTCGCCGCCGCGCCAGCCGTTGTAATAGACGATCTCCGCCTCGCCATCGCCGTCCGCATCGAAGCGCGCGCCGATATGGCACAGGCTGTCCCACTGGGTCGAATATTGCAGGCAGAGCAGCACGGAATCGTCGGAGACGATATCGACCAGGCGCTCGTCGTTGAGCCCGAGCGGAAAATTGAAATTCGCCAGCCCGCCGCGCGCGGTGGCGAAATGCCGGGGCGGGAAGCGCCGCGGGTTGAGCAGGCGTTTTCCCGGATAGTCCAGCGGCAGGGACAGGCAGAAGGTCTCGCCAGTCTGTACCTCGGCCACGCCCTGACGGACCTTCTCTGCCGTGAGCAGATTGATCCGGCCCTTCTCGTCATCCGCCCCGAAATCCCCCCAGGTCGACCCCTCGGGACGGTTCTTCCACCGCTTGCTCAT